>NZ_RXFY01000039.1:0-9158 GCF_044714355.1 Spiroplasma sp. ald
TTATTTTAATAGGTTATGCAAGAAATCTATTACTCCAATTTTAGGATACGCAGCAACAAGTGGTATGACTATTATACGGGTCTGATTTATATTTTATAAATTTACCTGGTTTGTGTTTTTTATCATCTCAAGGAACAATTAATCCCCCTTCAACTGTATAACCATTGATTTCTCAACAATCAGGAATGCCATCATCATCACTATCTAACGCATGCTCACAATCACTGTTAAGGCAAGAACTTTGTTGCTTAATATTATCAATATCTGTATTTTTTTCCATAATATTTACTTATCCTTTTCATTCTTTGCTTTATTATTTAAAATTTTTTATCTTCTTGTGCTAAAGAAATCTCAACTTTAATACTTTCTTTACCTGTGGTTTTATCTTTAACAATAAGGAAGTTATGATAACGAAAGGTATAACCACGATTTAACAATAATTCATTTTGACCATAATACTTACTAATTTCATCAACATAAATTGCTTTTGTTCCTTTTGGTAAACTAATTCTTAATAAAATTGGATAACGCTCCCCAGAATATGATTTATGAGGGTCTTTTGATAAAGACGTACTTAAAAAACTATGTTGCGTAAATTTTTTACCAGTATAGTCTTGCCGAATTTGCGTAAATAAACCACGATTAATTTTATTATTTGCATCACGTAAATTAAGATCATGGTCTGAAAATTGATAGCCACTAACCCGACGAAAAACAACTAATTTTTCATTTGTTTTTGCTTTTTGAAATGATTTATCTAATTTTAAAATTTTATCATTAACTTTCTTTAAATCATTTTTTGTAAATTTAAGTTCAGCTGGAATAGCTTCAATATCATGATATATTTTTCCATTTGTCTTTCGTAAATATTCATTAATTGGTTCATAATGACTTCCGGTATATTGTTCCAAATACTCCTTGAATTCCTTTTTCTCATTTTTTGTTAATTTATTTTCTCAATCATTATATAATTGTCTTCCGCCATCCCTTGTTTCTTCATGTCTGTCTTTATAGTGGCGTCGATTTTTATTAAATTTTTTATTGAAAGGTTGCTTTAATCGTCCTCACGCTGGCACATAAAAAATAAACTCTTCAAATATCATTGCAATTCTTCCTCCACTTTATAATTAAATTATCTCTTAAAAGTAACAAAAAAAAGCACGAAAATGCTTTTAACAAATTATTTTCAGATAAAAATAAACAATAATAAAAAATTGTAATAATTATGTTCCAATAATTTTATTCATTTCATCTTTTATTGCTAAACTGATATTGCCAAATGGCAAAATAACAGTTTGGGCAACAATATCAATATTTTTTAATTTAAATTTAGTTTTTAACAAAACCAAATCAACTTCGTCTAAATCTTTTACTGTTACTCGCAACCGAGTTAAGGTTGCTTTAACCATTGTAATATTTGTTTTTGTTCCTAAAATATTAATTAAATCATTAATAGAAAAAGAAAGCACTTGTTTTGGAACAAGAATTTTTTGAAAATTAAAAATCTTTTTCCGAAAAATCATCATTAAAATAAACAACAGCATTAAAATCATTGCCACAACAATGATAATAATATATTCAGTTTGCATTATTAATCATCTCCTCTGTTATCATTGCAATGAGCAAATAATAACTTCATCTTTGCAATTAGACTCAAATCATTTTTTTTATCATAGCATAAGTTCAGTGTTTTTTGACTAATTTTTAACTCTACATCGGAACTTAAAATTTCTGATTCATAAGTATCAATCACTAAACTTTTTCCTTTCAACTCACCATTTAACCTTATTATTTGATCTTGGTCTAAAATAATTGAAGCGTTAATTGTGGAAAAAGTTGAATTTGCCACCGGAGCAATTTCTTTTAATTGCCATAGAGTGGAAATATTAGATGCAATAATGGAACCATTAATTGCTCGCATATAACCTGTTGAACCAGTTTTAGTTGCAAAAACAAGTCCACTTCCCCGGAAATGCTCCAATAAATCATTATTAACATAAATGTCAGTACGAATTATTTTAACATGGTCAACAACTTTTGCTTCATTTAATCCATAGCGAATAAGATTACCATTATATTTAATTTCTAATAATGGCATTTGGCGAATATGAACTTTATTATTAATAATTGCTTTAATTGCTTTAGGATAAGTATTTTCATCATAGTTGGCATAAAATCCTAATGAACCAGATTTAATTACAATAAAAAAAACTTTATCAATAATATCTTGAAATTTATTAACCGCTCTTAATAAAGTTCCATCTCCACCAATGATAAAAACATACTGTGGGTTACTAAGATCTTCTTTTAATTGATTTTCTTGTAAAAGTTTACTAATTTTATTAACTAACTGTGTTGATTCTTGATAATCATTTGCAATAATTGCATATTTAACCATTGTTCTCGCCACCTTTTTTTCATTTAGTTATATTATACCTTTATTTTAAATTGAAAACTTAATTAAATAAAAAATAGTTAGCTTTGCTAACTATGATTCTTATTGCGAATTGTTAATAATTCAATATCAGTAAATTTTAATAAATTAGTTTGATTAAGATGATAATGAATTTTATTATCTGATCAAAAAATATATTTAAAAGTAAAAGTAATGTAAGTTAATCCTTCTTTAGTATGAAATTTATTACATACGCCGCGAGGAACAGATTCTAATTTTTTTGTTTTTTTATCATATAAAAACTTTGTGGTAGATAAAATAATAAAATATGGGTTAATGAAACAATTACAATTCCTAAGAAAAACATTGGTAATCAAGCAAATGGCCACATATATTTTGCACCAAAAAAGTTTGTATTTCAACCACCAACATTAAAACCACCATTGTTCCATGGTTCACCGCTACTTGGCCCCACAAATAATTGGTTTGTTTTAAAAAATCAGTCTCAAATTACTGCAATAATAGAAAATAATGTTAATCATAATAACTGTCATTTAAATAATAAACTACTATAAGGCTTTCCAACTAAACCATATTTATAAACATATAAATAAGCAAAAATAATTAATGTATGAAGAATAAAGTAATTATAGTAAAAAAATTATCTAAGCTTCAATAACCATTAACCGGCGTTATAATTGCTAAAATTGGTAAAACAATTGCTGAAGGAGCAACAACTTCAAAAAATTTTCGACTAGGAAAAATTAAAATAAAGCCCGATAATAACTGGTGTAAACTACATAAGTGTAATGGCATAACTTCACTTAAACCACGAATTTACGAAGGTCCCACCAGTCCTCAAATTCACTCTGTTTTTAAAACAATTGCTAAATAAGTTACTCAAATCGCATATGTTAAGAAATAAGTTATAATTTGATAAATCCCGATTGAAATCCGAAACCATTGTCAATTAACAGTTTTTGCATAATACTTTCTGCAAACAAATAATGAACCAATAATTAAAACAAAAATACTAATGTCAACTAATTGAAAGACATAATTATGACCTTTAAAAAATCACTGGTCAGTTCAATCAGCCCCTGGCAGATATGAACCTGCTGGGTCAAAAAAACCTCATGGTCCATTGCTAGAACGAACAAATTGCATTACTTTTCTCCTTTGATTAAATAATTAATATCTTTTCTATTTATTTTATAACAAAATTAACAATTTTATTTTTAATAATAATTTCTTTAATAATCTCATGCTTATCTAAAAAGGTTTGAACATTGCTATTAGCTTTAGCCAAAGCTGATAATTCTTCTTCTGATGTATCAAGTGGTACTTCTAATTTAGCACGTAATTTACCATTAACTTGAACTGCAATTATAACCTCATTTTTTTGTAAATATTTTTCATCATATGTTGGCCATGTTGACAATGCAACTGATGATGGTTGATTTAATTTTGTTCAAATTTCTTCTGCTAAATGTGGAGCAAACAAACTTAACATTTTAGTAAACCCTTCAAAATACGGTTGATAAATTGGACCTTTTATTTTATAACAAGCATTAATAAAGACCATTAGTTGTGAAATTGCTGTATTAAAACTTAATTTTTCTAACATTTCTGTGCTGTTTTTAACTATTCTATGATAAACAAAATCTAACTCATGATTATTATCTTGCGAAAAATTATTATTTTTAATAAGACGATAAACGCGATCTAATCATTTTCGTGCTGAATCTAAGCCATTTGGATTTCAAGGCAATGATGCTTCAATTGGTCCCATAAACATTTCATATAAACGTAATGTATCAGCCCCATGTGATTTAATAATATCATCAGGATTAATCACATTTCCTTTTGATTTACTCATTTTTGAACCATCTGTCCCTAAAATCATTCCTTGATTAACTAATTTATAAAATGGTTCAGAAGTTGGAACTAATTTTTGGTCATATAAAAATTTATGTCAAAAACGTGAATATAATAAATGCAAAACAGCATGTTCTTGGCCACCAACATATAAATCAACTGGCAATCATTTTTTTAACAAAGCTTGTGCTTCAGCACTACGTAAGTCTAACAGTTGCTTATCTTCCATTAAAATATAAGCTAAATAATATCAACAACTACCCGCTCATTGCGGCATCGTATTAGTTTCTCGGCGTCCTTTTTTTCCAGTACTGTCAATAACAGTTAATCATTCTGTGGTATTAGCTAATGGTGATTCTCCCGTTTGTGATGGTTTAATATTTGTCATTTTTGGTAATTCTAACGGTAATTCTGTTTCATCAACTAAACTAATTGAACCGTCTTCTCAATGAATAATTGGAAAAGGTTCTCCTCAATATCGTTGACGAGAAAATAACCAATCACGAAGTTTATAAGTAGTTTTAACTTTCGCTTTTCCAGCTGCTGTTAAAACATCAATTGCTTTTTTTGTTACTTCTTCTGTCATTAAACCATTCAAAAAATCAGAATTAATATGTTTACCATCTTTATTATGTAATTTATTATGATGTTCTCCTTCAATAACATAACTAATTGGTAAATGATATTTTAAAGCAAATAAATAATCCCGTTCATCATGACCTGGCACAGCCATCACAGCACCAGTTGCATAAAATGGTAACACATAATCAGCAATTCAAATTGGAATAAGCTTTTCATTAATTGGATTAATAGCATAACTACCAATAAACATTCCATTTTTTTCTTTACTAATATCTTGCCGATCTAAGTCAGTTTTTGCTTTTGTTGCTGTTAAAAATTTTGTAACAGCAGTTTCATATTCAGGTGTTGTTAATTTTAAGACTAATGGATGCTCAGGTGCTAAAACAAGATACTCAACACCAAAAATTGTATCAGCACGGGTTGTAAAAACATTAATAATTTCTGGATTATTTTGGACCGCAAACTTAATTTCAGCACCAACTGATTTTCCAATTCAATTTCGTTGTAACTCTTTAACTGATTCTGGCCAATCAACTTCATCTAATCCTGCTAATAATTTTTCTGCATAGGCAGTAATTTTTAAAACCCATTGTCGCATTGGTTTTTTAAAAACTGGAAAATGTCCACGTTCAGAAACCATTTTTCCATTAATATTTAAGACTTCTTCATTAGCTAAGACTGTGCCTAATTCAGGACATCAATTAACATCAACATCACGCATCTCAGCTAATCCATTTTGATATAATAATTCAAAAATTAATTGTGTTGTTTTAAAAAACTCTGGTGAAGAAGTATTAACTTCTTTTTCATAGTCATAACTAAAGCCAAGTCCTTTTAATTGGTTACGAAAATTAGCAATGTTTTGCAAAGTAAATTCTGCTGGATCATTCCCTGTTTGTAAAGCATATTGTTCAGCTGGTAAACCAAATGCATCTCAACCAATTGGATGCAAAACATCATAACCTTGCAATTTTCGCATACGACTAATTACATCAGTTGCAACATATCCTTTTGGATGTCCAACATGTAAACCTGCTCCTGATGGGTATGGAAACATATCTAAAATATAAGCTTTTTGCTCTGAATTATTTGTTGTTTTAAAAGTTTGATGTTCTTCTCAATATTGTTGTCATTTTTGTTCAATTGCTTTATGCGAAAATTCCATCTTTATTACCCTTTCTAAATTTTTATCTTTTTAATTATAACATTGTTCCAAAATTTGTTAGTAATTTAAGTACTTTTAATTACATTTTTATTAGCGTATAATAAATTTATAAATAAATTACATAATGGGAGAAAATTATGAGCGTACAAGAAGCAGCAAAGTTTCGAAAAGCAATTAAAATCTATGATAAAACAAAAGCAGTTAGTGAAAGTGATTTAAAAACAATTTTAACAACTGGAGCCTTAGCACCTAGTTCTAATGGCTTAGAACCAGTAAAAGTTATTATTATCAAAGATCAAAAATTAAAAGAACAAGCAGCATTAAACTGTTTTATGCCTGGCAATCAGCAAAAAGTAAAGAATACCCCAATTTTAGCATTACTATTAGGAGCAAATGGTAATTATTTAAAATCTGAAGAATTTTTAACCAATCGCTTAGAACGAATTTTTAGTGGTGAAACATTAAAAACAAATGTGCGGGGAATGAGTAATTACTTAAAAAGTTATCCAAGTCCAAATATGTTTTCGGATGAACAAACACATCTTGTCGCTAGTTTTATGGCATTACAAGCTGCTGAATTAAAAATTGGATCAAGTATTATGGGCGGAATTACGCCACTGCAAGCAACCTCATTTTTTACAAAGCATAATATTGTGGACCCAACAAAATGACATTTATAGTTAGGAATGCTATTTGGATATTATGATGACAATGTTAAAGGAACAAGTTTCCCTCGCTTACGAATTGCTGAGGATGAATTTGTTAGCATTTTTTAACTTACTTAATAAAAATTTTCCTAAAAAATTTAATTAACTAATGAAAACATCTCTTAAAAATTTTTGAATTATTAGTTTAATTACTAATATTATTTTTTTATTAATCCAAGTTAGCATCATGACGCCACTAATATTATGCCAAAAACAATTACAGTTAAGTAATAGTGACTTATCGCAAATTTTCTTTGGTATTCTAATTATTATTATTTTAGTAATGTTTATTACTAACTGAATTCTAGTTAAAAATCCACTCCGAAAACTAAATACAACAAAAGAATTAGTACCCTGACAAGCAGACCTTGGTTTTCGTATTATTACAAAATATTCACATTTGAAAACGGAATATAATGGTTATGTCTGATATTTAAAGAAAAAAGGTTTTATTCTGCTTGCTACGCTTGGAATTAACTTTGGTTTTGCTTTAATTTCTGCTGTTGTGTTTTCTATTTTAGGATAAAATAAAAACTACTTTTTTATTTCTAAATTTATTATTACTATTTTATAAACTGTTTTTAAATAAAAAAACACTTAATTATATTTAAAAAATTTAACATAATTAAGTGTTTTTTATTATAAAATATTTTTTAATTTTATAAAAATCCTTAGATAAATTAGGGTTATAATTGATGATTTAATAAATTTTTGATTTAAAAAGTTCATTACTATATCTTCATTAAATTAAACATTATCCATTAAAAATTAAATATCCTACTTTGAAACTTTTGTTTCTTCTTTTTGTTTTTTTGCAGCTTCTTTACGAGCCAAGATTTTCGCCGCTTTTTTCTCTGCCATTAAACGACGACGTTTCTTCATTGACATTGCCATTTTTTATTCACCTTCTTCTTTTTAAATTATTAGTAAAAACTTTGTTAACTTAATAAATCTTGTTCAATTTCGTTAGCAGTTACAAATCCTGTTTTACGTTTTAATTCATTTCCATTTTGAAAGGTAATTAATGTTGGGATTGATAAAATTCCATAATGCTGAGCAAGATCTTGTAAAACATCAACATTAACTTTAATAAAATTAACATCACTACGCGTTTTTGCTAATTCATTAATAATTGGAGCAATCATTTTACATGGTCCACATCAATCAGCATAAAAATCAACTAAAGTTAACTTTGTATCACCAATCGTTTTTTCGAATTCATCAATATTTTTTACTTCATTTACAGCCATTTTAATTCTCTCCTTTAATGAATTCTCTTGCTTTTTTATCATATCATAAAAGTACTATTTTTTTAAGAAAAACTGTTGCAAATATTTTGCTGGCCCATTTTCACGATTTGATAATGTTACTTCATTTGCCATTGTTTTTAACTCATCAATCGCATTGCTAACCGCAATCCCAACTCCAGCTTGACGAATTAATTCAAGATCATTATAAGAATCACCAAATGAATAAGTTTGACTAATATCAATTCCAATATGATGGGATAAAAATTGCAAGGCACTACCTTTTGAAATCCCCTTGCAAGCAATTTCAAAAACACGATTATTATATTGAGTAATATCTAATTGCGGTAATAATTGTCGTAACTTTGTCATTAATTCACTAGCACCCTTATCATCTAAGGACTGATGGGCAATAACACTAGCATGTGTAATATCTTCTGTAATATCAGCGACCTTGGTGATAATTTTATATTTTGTTCGCATTATTTTTGATCAATAATAAGAATTCTCACCATATTCGTAAACATAAGTACTATTATTACTAAAAAAATGAACTTTATATTTGCGATAAGTAAAATCAAAAATGGTTTTAATTTCTGCTGTTGTAAAAATCATCATTCATAAAAAACTATTAGTCTTAAAAGAATAAGCACTTGCTCCGTTATTTGCCAAAACATAACCATCATACTTATGAACTTTTAGTTTTCGTGCTTGACGAATTGCATCATTAGCTAGGCGCCCTGTTGTAACAACAAAAGGGATTCCTTTTTTTTGAATTGAATTAACTGTTTTTTTTGTTAACCGACTAAACCGATGATTATCTTTTAATAAAGTTCCATCCAAATCAGAAAAAACTGCTTTTTTCATCTACTTATGTTCCTTTCTCTTTCCTTAAAATTTGTATGATTATATTATTTAGAAATATTGATCAAACATTAATTTTATAGTTTTAATAATTATAGTAGAAAATACTTAAATTTAAAAATTTTTTATAAATTATAAATGAAAGTGCAACAAATTTATTAATGAAGTTATAGCATACTTTATATAAAAATATATAATTAAAGTATGAAAAAAGTATAAATTTAAAGATTATATAAAATAGACTTCTTGCATAACCTATTAAAATAATTGTAAATATTTTTAAAAAGATACTAATAGCAAATTATAATTTTAATTAATTA
>NZ_RXFY01000004.1:0-16691 GCF_044714355.1 Spiroplasma sp. ald
ATTTCATAATTTTAGATTCCTATAATTTCTATTTTAAATATATTTTATAGGAATTTTAAAATAACTAGGTTATGCAAGAAGTCTATTATGTAAATCAGAAAAATATGTTAAATTAGGATATAAATTAGAGTCTAAAATTCACGCAGGAACATTTCAAAAACAAGCACTGCCCATAATTGATGATGGATAACTTAACAGCAACAAGTAACCAATAATATTTAAAAATTTGTCACTACGCACAACACCAATTGGAAAAAATAATCCCGATAAAAAAGCAAATAATAAAAAAATAAAATTGCTACCACTAAAATAACCTTCAAATCATTTGAACAAAGCGCAATTAAAATACCAATTAAAGATGCTAAAAAAGAACTTAATATAATAGCTCAACATAATGCAAGTCAATTAATTCATTCAATATGAATTCCTTCACCATAACTAAAAAAGCAATTAAAAATAACCAAAGTGAACCAATTAAACTAGTAATTAAATTAATGGCAATTAAAACTAAAATTAATTGATAAATTGAAGCTTTTAATAAATGCAATTGGCGTGCAAAAGTAGTTTTTCGAAATTCATAAAAAGCAATTGCTAAATCAAGAATACCACTAAGAACCCCCACTAATAAAATTGACCCTGGTAACGATAAATAACTAGCATTACTATTAAACATATTAGTCACACGAATGCTAATAAAATATAAAATAACTGGTAAAACAAATGTTACTAAATAAGTATGTCATGATGTAAATCAATATTTACTAACAACACGTAATAATGGTAAGTTTATTCTGGCTCCTTAGTTTTTAAGCACTAATAATAATTTCTATTTTAACATCGTGTTCTTCAACTGGCAAAGGGGTTGGCACTAACTGTTCAGTAAATGCTAACCCAATCACAAGATGATAATAATTTTTTAAAAACCGATCATAATAGCCTTTCCCATATCCTAACCGAAAATTGTTTTGATCAAAAGCAACGATTGGAACAACAAGAACATCAATTTTTTCTGCATCAATTATTGGCAATGAATTTAATGGTTCATAAAGACCAAAACGTGAATTAAATTCTAAATCAGTTGTTAAATTGGTAATATGATAAAATTTTAAATTATTACCATCTATTTGTGGTAATAAAACATTAATTTTTAATGCAAATAATTGCTTAATAATAAAAATAGTATTAACTTCATTTTTGATTGAATAATAAAGAGCAATTGTTTTACTATTTTGTACACCCGGATGTTGAAAAAAAGTATTAAAAATCTGAGTTTCTTTTTGCTGTCGTAACTCAGATGAAATCTTGCTTCTTACAAGCAATTTTTCTTGTCGAATTTCTTGTTTAGCACGAGTTATCATTAACCAACACTACCTTCCATATCCATTTTAATTAACTGATTTAATTCAACTGCATATTCCATTGGTAATTCTCTTGTAAATGGTTCTAAAAATCCCATAATAATCATTTCCAAAGCTTCTTGTTCTGATAAACCACGACTTTGTAAATAAAATAATTGTTCCTCAGAAACTTTACTTACTGTTGCTTCATGCTCAATTTGTGATTCATTATTATAAACTTTATTCTGAGGAATTGTATCGGAATGTGATTTTCCATCTAGAATTAGAGTATCACATTCAACCCTAGCTTTTGAATACTGTGCTTTTGGTCCAATATGAACTAACCCACGATAGTTTGCTGTTCCACCATTAAAAGTCATTGATTTAGAAATAATTTTAGAAGAAGTATTTTTTCCCAAATGAATCATTTTTGAACCAGCATCTTGAATAACATTTTCCTTTGCTACCGCAATTGAAATACATTGTCCTTTACTATTATTTCCTTTTAAAATAACACTCGGATACTTCATATTAATTTTTGATCCAATATTACCATCAATTCATTCCATTTGACCATTTTCATCAACAATGCTACGCTTTGTTACTAAATTTAAAACATTATCACTCCAGTTTTGAACAGTTGTATAACGCATTTTTGCATTTTTTCCCACAAAAATTTCAACAATAGCAGCATGTAAAGAATCACGAGAATAAATTGGTGCTGTGCATCCTTCAATATAGTGTAATTCTGCATCATCATCAACAATAATTAATGTGCGTTCAAACTGACCACTATTCTGATAATTAATCCGGAAATAAGCCTGCAATGGTTTTTCTAATTTAACTCCCTTTGGAACATAAATAAATGATCCACCTGATCAAACAGCTCCATTTAAAGCAGCATATTTATTATCTGTATTTGGTACTAATGTTCCAAAATATTTTTTAAATAACTCTGGATGTTGACGTAATGCGGTATCACAATCTAAAAAAATAATTCCTTTTTCTTCAACTTCTTTTAACATACTTCCATAAACCGGCTCACTATCATATTGAGCTTTAATTCCAGCTAAATATTCACGTTCGGCTTCTGGTAAACCTAACCGGTCAAAGGTTTTTTTAATTTTTTCAGGAACCTCATTTCATTTTGTTGCAATATGTTCTGTTGGTTTAATATAATAAATATACTCATCAAAATCTATAAATTCTAAGTTTGGCCCTCAACTTGGATTTTTTATTTTTAAAAAATTATGATATGACTGTAACCGATATTCTCGCATTCAATCTGGTTCATTTTTATGATCTGAAATTTCATTAATAATTGTTTCATTAAGACCTTTCTCAGTATTATAGTAAGAAATATCTCCATCATTAAAACCATATTTATAACTAGAAATTTCTTTAATTTCTTTTTCTTGCTTTAATTTTGGCATTAATAAGACCTCCTTTGGCATTAATCATTATCTGTTTTTAATAAATATAATAATAATGTTTGAAAACCATTAACACCAATTGTCGCACATTTAATTCGATTAGGTTGTTTTGCAATATTAATAAAAGCAATTAAATCGTTTAACTTGTTCTTATCATATTGTTTGTCAAAAACCATTGCTAAATAATTTTCAATAATTGCTAAACCATCCTTCATTGTTTTTTCTTCTAGTTCTTGCGCCATAATGTCACTTGATGCTGTTGAAATTGCACAACCAACACCGTCAAACCGAGCACTTATAATTTTATTCCCTTCAATTATTAATTCTAAATAAATATCATCAATACATGATTCAGAAGCTTGATGAATTGAATAAACTGTTGGTTTCTTTGTTAAACCTTTGTACTGTGGTTTTGAATAATGGTCCATAATAATTTGTCGTAAAAACATTGGGTCATTTTTATTAAATTCCATTTAAACCAACCTTCCTAAAAAATCTTTCTCATTTGCAAGTGCCGATACTAACAAATCAATATCTTCATAACTATTATAAATTGAAAAACTAGCTCTAATTGTATTTTTCTCTGGAATAACAGTACCAATTAATCGCGCACAATGATCACCACTCCGAACAGTAATCTTATTGCGGCTTCCTAAATGCATTGTAACATCCTGACAAAAAACATTTTTAATATTAAAAACTAATGTTGGTCCCTTGCTATCAGGATTATAAATTATTGCTTTATCTTTTAATTTTTTATTAAACTGTTGAATTGCATATTGTTTTAACTGATGATTATATTTAATAATTTCTGTTAAAGTAAGGCTATTAACAAAATCAATTGCTGCTCCAAAACCAAAAATATCAGCAATATTAGCTGAACCCGCTTCTAACCGGTCTGGTAATTTTTTTAAACTATAATCTAAACCATTATTATCAATTCGAGTATTCATACCACCGCCAACAATTAACGGCTGTAATTGTAGCAATAATTCTTCTTTTCCTCATAAAATCCCAATTCCAGTTGGGCCAAAAATTTTATGGGCTGAAAAAGTAATAAAATCAGCATTTCACTTTTGAACATCAGTTGGCATATGAATAACACCCTGTGCACAATCAATCACAACAATTATTTCCGGATTAATTTTTTTAATCATTGTAACAATTGATGTTGGATCATTTTCATATCCTAAAATATTTGGCACATTAGCAAAAGAAACAATCTTTGTTTTAGCAGTAATAACTCTTGCTAATTGTTTTAAATCAATTTGAAAATTTATTTCTGGTAAAAACTTAACAACTGCTTTTTTTTCTTGCGCCATCCTATATCACGGTAAAATATTTGCACCATGTTCTTGTTTTGTAATTAGAATCTCATCACCCGCTGTAATCTTTGAACTTAAACCATACGCAATTTGGTTTAATCCATAAGTTGCTCCAGGGACAAAAATAACTTCTGAAACCTTTTTAGCATTAATAAAATGCTGAAGTTTCTGACGAACAAGTTCATATTGAACATTTGTTTTATATCCTAAATCACTATCAGTATTATGCGGATTAGTTCCATAATTTGTATAATAATCATTAATAGCATCAATAACAACTTGTGGTTTTAAGTTAGTAGCAGCACTATCAAGATAAATTTGCTCAGAATTATTTTTAAAAAAAGGAAATTGTTTTTTAATTTCTCTATAATCAATCATCATTATTTTCCAATTTCTGTATCAATTTCATCAATAATATTTTTTTGTAATTCCTCATCCTCAATTGCATCAATCACATTTTTAAAATAACCCATACAAATTAATTTTCGAGCCTGCGTTATTGTCAAACCTCTTGTTTGTAAATAAAAGATTTGCTCTGGGTCTAGCATCCCAACCGCATTAGCATGACTTGCTTTAATATCATTTTCATCAATTAACAAAATCGGATCAGAAATTGCTTTTGAAGTTTTATCAAAAACTAGTAATCGTAATTCTTGATGAGCTTCTGATTTACCCATTGTTTTTTCAATATGACTAGTACATTTAACGGTTTGTAATGAATTATCTTTTGCAATTGAGTAAGTTTTAATTTCACTTTCGGTTGCTGGGGCTAAATGATGAGCATAAATAATCGCATTTTTATGATATTCATGTGTTGACAGACTTGCCAAATAATATTTAATAGCACTACGTTTACCCCGCAAATTGAAGGTAATGTTCTCAGTAATACTACTATTAACAATATTTAAGTGATAAATATTAACTTGTGCTTTTTCTAATAAGTTATAAAAAAGATTAGCTATTTGTTCACATTCACGATTTTTGTAAATATTAATAATATTAATTTGACTATTAGCAGGAATATTGTAGTTAATTGTTACTTCTGAAGTTAAATTTAAAAAAAACAAAAAAGTTTCATTAACAAGATTACTAGCAAAATTAATATTAATAACTTCACCAGCTTTATTATTCGTAAATGTTAATTTGGGTGTTGTTGCATCAATAGTAAAATTGTCACCAATAAGTTTTTGTTCATTCATTAAAACTTGCATTTTTATTTACCTTTTTGAGCAGCACACCCAATTCCCGCTAAAGGTTTAACACCCCTTTGTTTATTTTCTACTGTTAAATCTAATTCTTGTAATAATCATTCGTATCCCTCTTCGTTAATTTTTTTAACTAAATTATAATCTCCACTTTTAACAATTTTACCCTTAACAATAACATGAGCATGTGTTGGTTGCACTAAATTAAAAAAGCGATCATAATGGGACACAATAATTGCAGCAAAATGCTTATTTCGCATTTTATTTAACTCAGTACTAACAACATTTAAAGCATCAACATCTAAACCTGAATCAATTTCATCAATTAAAGCTAAAGATGGGCTTAATAAATTTAACTGTAAAATCTCATTTTTTTTCTTTTCTCCCCCTGAAAAACCAGTATTTAAATAACGACGAATCATACTATCATTAATTTTTAAATTTTTAATATTACGTTTAATATCTTGGTATAATTCTGGTAATTTAATTGGTGAATCACGATGAGCATTAATAATTGCTTTTAAAAAATCTAAATTTAAAACTCCAGAAATTTCAACTGGTGATTGCATTGCAAAAAATATTCCCATTTTACTTCGTTCATCAACCGTTTTGTTTAAAATAATTTCCCCATCAATTAAAATATCCCCACTTTCAACAGTATAACTAGGATGCCCCATAATTGTTGATAATAAAGTTGATTTTCCATTTCCATTAGGCCCCATTAAAGCATGAATTTCATTAACATTAACAGTTAAATTTAAACCATTTAAAATAATATCATTATCAGCAGAAACAAATAAATCTTTGATTTCAATTTTTTTCACTTTAGCCCCTCCTTTGAAAATATGTATTATATTAGTCCCGAAGTGAAATTATCTTTATTTTTTAATTAATAAAGTCTACTTTTATTGTACAATAAAAGTAGACTTTATTATATTTTTTTAATAGAATGTAGTTAGTATTTTTTATCAAAAAGTACAAAAATAAAAAGTCAAGAGGAAGGATGAACTAAAATGAAAAAACTTTTATCATCACTAAGCAGTATGATATTAGTGGGCGCAACCGCATTTGGAACGGCGGCTTGTAGTACTAAAGAAAAAAATAATCAACATAAAAATGAAAATGATGATAGCATTTGGGCATGAATTCCAGGAATTTTTGGTGGTAAAAAAATCACTTCTCCTGATATTTGAAGTGTCTTAGAAAATCCATTTGTAAATGCCGGAAATGGAAAATGAACAAATGATCCAACCCAATGAGATGGCGCAACAAGAATCAAAATGTCAGTTCAATTAATGCAAATTTTAAGCGTTGCAATTTTAGCAAACCCTGATAAATTTTTTGTATCAAAAGAAACTACAATCGGCGATATTGCTGATTATAAAAATTTAAAAGACATTTTAAAAACACAATGACAATTACTAATCACAAATACAAATAATACTGTTGAGAGAAAGAAACAAAGTTTTAAAGACAGTGAGAAAAAAAATTGAGAAAAAAAATATCATGATTTTTTAGATTCAAACTATAAAGATATCAGCGGTGCTAGTGGCAACAAAAAATATGAAATTGAAGAACAAAATTATAAAGCTGCCATTATGACAACTGGTGCTGATGGCGGAATTAGTGCAACACAAATGTTAACTAATGTTTTATTAAATAACAATATGCGTGTATACAGACAAAATAACACTGAAAGCGCAGTTATAATTTTAAGGGATTTTGCTAGTTTCCTTAAAAACGAAAATAAAGCAGACGATTGAAATACTGACAATCAAAATTTACGTACTCAATTGGCATTAGCTTTTAGTTGAAATGAAGATGAAAAAGAATTTATTGATAATCTATCAAACTTAACAATCGCTGAAATTAATACTCGTATTAATACAATTGCAACAGATTTAGGAACTTTTAATTATAAAATTACGGAATATTTGAGTAAGCATCCACCAGTTGCAACACCTATTTTTAAAAATTCATCTAAAACATCAGTTGGTACTCCTGAATTAAGTGAAACATATGATGTTGGGCAAATATCATTATTTCAAAAATATATAATTGAAAAATGATTCCAAAATGAAAAACCTTTAGCAATTTCAAAAATAACATATGCTTTTAAATCCGGAGCAACACCAACTGATAATGGTTTTACAGCAGATAGTTTTGATGAAACAACAAAAACACAAATTGATAAAGATTTAAAAACTTTATCTTCAGCTAAAAGTTGAGAAGACTTTACTACTAACAGTGAAGGTACAGTTACTCCATCATCAGATTTATTAACTTTAAGTACACAAGCTGATGCTGTTAAATCAAATATTTTAAAATCAAGTGTATATAATAGCATTAATGCACCTAATAGCATTAATGCACCTGGTGATATAAATGTTACGGTAAGTAAAATTAATCGTAAAAATCCAACCGTTCCAATTAGTGCTGCCTGAAAAATTGGTACTACTAATGATATTGTTATTAGTTTCTTTGATACAAATGGTTTAAACTTAGTTCATATTGATGGCCGCGAATATCTAAAGGATGCTGACCCAACATCATACGACGCTTATGATAGCAATTGACAATTTAAAAGTTTAAATTATTCAAGTAATTTTTATAGTTCATTAACAGATAAATCAAAAATCATGACAGTTGACAAAGCAAAACAAAAGATGAATACACAATTTAGTAATGCTCAATACTTATGATATTTAGTAAATCGTAGTTTAGTAAATAGCAATAATAACAGTAAACTAAAATTTAATGTTTTAAATGAAGTTAAAAAATATGCTACATTAAGTTCTGGTTCTGGTTCAACTGATGATAAAACATGATGATTTTGAATTTATGACTTTTTCAATAATTTTAATAATAAAATCTTAACAAATGGTGCTGGTCCTCAAGAATGATTGAAAAACTTTCTTACTTTTAAAGATTCAGAAAAACATGAGACAAATCATGATTGATTTATTTCAATTATTAATGCAATGTCAACTAATTTATCAGGAGGTGCTGTTCAACGTTTATACAGTAGTTTTGAAGCAGAAAATAAAACAATTGAAGGATATAAAATGGGAGGACCCGCTGCTAAGATTGATCCAAAAACTATTGTTGAAAAAATTAGTAACGCAAAAGTATGACATGAAAAAATTGGTTTAAATTACACAAAATTAAGTGTTTTTGCAAAAACTCCATTATGAGTGTATCAATTTCCTCCTGTAATAACAGATCCAATAAAATATTTTTATAAAATAGGAGGTAGACGATAATGAAAAAACTACTAAGTATTTTAGGAGCAATGTCTATTCTTTCTTCTACTGGCACAAGTCTTTATGCATGTGCAAAAAAAGATTTTGAAAGATTTACCGACCCCGCAATTGCTGATGAAGTTAAACGTTGAATTATTGCACAAATTAATTCAGAAAATGAATTAAGTGTTGTCAAATATTCATTTAATGACATTTTCACTAAAGCAGCCCTAAAAGAAATGGCTGTAAGATTATTAGATACTAATATTTCAAAATTTTTCTATGCTTCAGAAGAAGCAACAAGAGCACGTTATACCGGAGTAACAATTAACGTTAACCAACCTGATTCATTATTAATAAAACAATTTATTAACTTTGTTGAGCAAGTTGCACTTGATAATTTAAGTACAAAATACTTTACTGGAATTTCTAATTCAACACCTTTAGAAACAACAATTGCAGGACAAGGATATGCACCTGATTATCAATCAGAAGGTTGATATGTTGGCGGTACTCAATCATATTTCTGAAAAGGAACAGATAAACCAAATTATATGAAATCAAGAAAAGAGCAAGGAGAAGCTAATTTCGAAATTAAAAGTAAAAGTGCTGGAGCTAATTATACTGACTTTAATACAATGTCAGAAAATGAAAAAAAAGTTGCATTAAAAGTTCGGTTTAAAGATTATTATACACATGTTGAAGTACCAGCAGTTATTGATAAAATTATTACTGCAACATACTTACACCAAAACGAGATTAAGCGCTATGGTAGCGGAGATAATAGTTCAATTTATCTAAATAGAAATAGTACATTATTTAATGCTATTCAATCATGAGATACCATTAGTGGAGCACGATGAAAATCATATGTTAAAATGGTGTGAGAATTAAAACTAGATAAAGAAGAATTAGACAAATTATTTAATAATAAAGATACAGATAAAGGACCATTAGCAAATGTTGAACAATTAAATTCTGATTTAACTAATAATCAGGATATTTTAATAAAAAAACTTAAAAACATGTTTAATGAGAAAAACCAAAGTAAAATCTTTAATAATATGATTAAAGATGGAATTGATCCAATTTTTGGGATTAGTGGTTTTAAAGGATTTGTTGGAATTGATAAAAATAAAAACCCAAATGATATTTTTACAACTTTAAACAATGCTGATGCATATAAACAAAAAATTATTGATACAGAAACACCATGTATTATAAAATCAGGTGAAGGAACAGACCCTTCAAGTTACCAATTCTTAGATACAAATAAAAGATACGGGTCAGTTGTCTTAGTATTACCAATTTATGCTGTTGATTTAATGAAAAATATGAATATTAATTATAAAAATGATAATAAAAACAATAAAGAATTATCATTAACTTGATACGGATCAGGAGAAACACCAACTGATTTAGATCAAGCTTGATTAGCACAACAAGGTGGTATTAAGCGTTCATTATCATGATTATATAATGAAAAAGGTTATTTAGGAACATACAATGAAAATGGTGAAGCTCTTTATAATGAAGATGGAACACCAGTTGACATTACAAAAAATATTAAAGGTCAAATCCTAAAATGAATTGAATATACTTTTGCACAACAACAAAATTTACAAACAGCAGCAAAAACAAGATTATATTCCTTAGCCTTTGCCAATAATCCAGAAAATGTTTATTCACAAACTCTGTATGATGCAATCGGATCATATATTATTAAAGAAGATTAAAAAAATCTTCTTTTTTTATATTAAAAATAACTTAATTAATTAACGATAGTAGTTATTTGCTATAATTAATTACATAAGGAGCTGAAATTAATATGAATGAAAACAATTGTATTTTTTGTGAAATTATTGCCCAAAAAATACCAAGTAAAAAAATTTATGAAAATAACTTAGTTTATGCTTTTTTAGATGCATTCCCCAATAGTGATGGTCATACCTTAGTTATTCCAAAAAAGCACTTTGAATATTATAGTGTTACTGATGATGAGTACTTAACAGAAGTTGCTAAAATTGGAAAAATAATTGCCCAGAAAATGTATCAAACATTAAAACCTGTTGGAATTAATTATGTTAGCAATGAAAAAAGTGAAGCTTTTCAAAAGGTTTTTCATTATCATCTTCATATTATTCCAAAATATCAAAAAGATGAAGGATATAACTTTAAGATTAACGTTGATAAAGAAAAACTACGTGATTTGGCAGAAATTCAACAAATGTTAATTTTAAAATAAAAAAAGTATTTATAAGCAAAATACTTTTTTTATTTTCTACTATCTAAAAAATTATAAATAGCTTGATAATTTGGTTCATTTCCAATTGGATTAACAATTTCAAGATATTCTACAATATTATCTTGGTTTAAGATAAAAACTGCTCGTGGCAAAATTTGCAAAGCAGTAAAAACTAATCCTGTTTTTGTCCCAAAATCACGATAATTATAATCTGACACTAAAAAATGTGCTTCATCTCTAAAAGATTCACAACATCTTTCTTGCGCAAATGGTAAATCACGTGAGACTGTGATTAATCGTGCATTAGGATAATCTTTCATATTTTTGTTAAATTTAACAGTTTGAGTATAACAAACACTTGTATCAATACTTGGAATTACCGATATAACTTTATATTGTGTTTTAACATCACTAAGGTGAAAATCACTCATATCAGCATTAGTTCCTTTAAATTCTAACTTATCACCAACTTTAATAATATCTTGGGTAAAATGTGAAAATACATCCCCATCTAATTTAAATGCTCCCATTTTTATGGCCTCCTCTTTTCTTATTTTTTCTTCATTATTAATGAGATGAGCTCCATCTCCATTAATAATCATACTATTATTTTTAGTTACAGTAAATTCTGCTTCAATAATATTTTGTTCAAAATAATCATTATTCTGATAAACATTGCTTAGTTTAATCACACGCTGGTTTGTAGAGCCAATTAATCGTCGTTTTTTATCTAACTTTTCAATAATAAATGGTCCATCAATTAATATATCAATTTTAGATAAAATTGCTGGATGCTTTTCTAGCAATAGTTCATATAAAAAACCAGAAAAAACAATTACTGTTAAATTATTTGTTTGACATAAAGTGACTAGTTCTAAGAGCGCTCGTGGTTGAATAAATGGTTCTCCCCCTAAAATGGTAATCCCCTCAATTTGAAAGCGCTCTTTAGCGTCTCTAATCGCCTTAAAAAGGTCACTGACTTCCATTACATTCCGATTAATGAGAGGAATCATTTCCTGATTACTACATCCTTTGCAATTAATAATACAGCCTTGCATTCATAATGCGAATCGTTTTCCAGGCCCTTCAATGGTTGTAAAAGAAACAAAACGATTAAAATTAATTAAATTACTCATTTTTTATTTAAAACAATATTCAATTTGATGACCATTTGCTTGTGCTAATATTGTTTCTCCAGCTTTAAATTTAGTTTGATTTGCAAAAATAAATGAACTCAATCCATCAACGACATGCTTTTCAATACTATTTAACAAATCACGACCACCTTTTTTATCATCAGCATCCTGAATAATAATTGGTAAAATTTGTGGTAAATCCATAAATTCTAATTTAATCTTATATTTTTCTCAAACAGCTGTTTGAATGGGCTGTAATTTTTGTGTAATTAATTTTGCTTTAAAATTAATATCCTTAATAAAATTAAACGGAATAATATTATTTCCAATTCGCCCTAATAATTCTGGTCGTTTTAATTCAGTTCGAAAATGATCAGATACTTTTTGAATAAATTGCTTTTCAATTTCTAAAAATGATAAATTATCATCAACTTCACTTGCACCAATATTTGAAGTAAAAATAATAAACGAATCAGAAAAAGTAACAGTTTGACCTTTATTATCAGTTAAACGACCATCTTCTAAAATTTGTAAGAATTTATCTAAAATTCGCGGATGGGCTTTTTCAATTTCATCAAATAAAAGTACACTAAATGGCTTTTCTTTAATTGCATTTGTTAATTGTCCACCTTCTTCATAACCAACATAACCAGGTGGTGCACCAATTAATTTTTGATCACTTGCTTCTTGGTTATATTCCGACATATCAAACCGAATACAATTTTTTTCATCACCAAATAAAAATTTGGCCAACGCTTTTGCTAATTCAGTTTTTCCTACTCCAGTTGGTCCAACAAAAAACAATGTACCTTTTGGTTTTGTTCGTTTTGATGAATATTGAACACCTGATAATCCAGTAAAAGCTTTATAAACAACATTTTTCACTTTTTCAATGGCATGATCTTGCCCAATAACTCGTTTTTTTAATTCTTTTTCAATAGTTGCTAATTTTTCATAATTCATTTCTTCTCATGGTGAAACTTTATCACCGTATTGATAAGAATTTAATAATTTTTCAAATGGTAAGCGTTCTGAAATATTGTTTGAAAACTTAATTAATTGATAAACTTCTTTCAAAGTTCATCCTTCCATCGTATCATAAATATCTTGTAATTTTAAAATATCAGTATTTAAATCTTCGGTAATTTTAAAAAAATTCTTATTAGTTAAAATGAACTTTTCTCGTTCTTCACGATTTGGTTTTGTTAAAGTAATTGTTGTTACATCTGGATTATGCAAATAAAATGACGTTGGCAATTTTCCAACACTATTAGTGATAAAAATAATAGCTGTATCAAAATCAATTATTTCTGATTGATCAAATTTTTTATCTCGAAAAGCTTTACTTAATGAAATTAAATTAACACGTTCTTCTTCACTTAAGGTCTGTTCATTAGAAAATAAATAATCAGAAAAGTCAGCAATAAAAGCAACTTTTTTAGAACTTGCAACTAACATATTACGACGAACAATGGTAAAAAATTCTGCTAAAGTTGGAAATTGTCCCGTTGGACCATTCTTTTCTTCATTTGCATTTTTAATTACTTCTTGACCAAAATCATATGCTTCACCTTCTTTATTCTTTTGTTGTTTTTCTACTGTTAATGTTAAATTTTTCAGATTTCCTCCGCTTAGACCATCAATCCGGTCTCACATAAAAATATCATTAAAGCCTTTTTCTCTTAATAATCCAAATAATCGATCTTTTAAACCAACATAACCACTATTTGTTTGATAAATATCATTAACATTGCCTTCAAGAATAACACATCGTTTAATTCCAATTTGATTTTTTAACTTATCTAAATTACTTTTTACACTCATTTATAGTCACCTCTAACTATTTCTTTAATTATAATGTTTTTTAACCTAAAAATGTTAATTATTTCTTTTTTGATTTACTATCAATTTGAATCTTTGCTTGATTCATAATTTTATCAGGATTTAAATAAGATTTTTTCATTTCTTTTGATAAAGAAACATCATACATTGATAAATCGTTAATAAACGGTTGTTCATCTATATCATGTGCATGACCTTCATAACCTTCAAATTTATATGTAAAGCGCCCATCTAAATATACTTTAAAAATTGCCTCTTCTCCGGTTACTTTTTTTGCGTAAACAATAACTAAACTATCTTCATTTTCTTTCGTAATACGAATATCATTACTATCAACAATAAAACCACGTTTTTGAATTGCTTGTAAAATTGATGTAATAGCATGTTTCCGCGCTGATTCATCTAATTGTTTATTAATAATTTGATTTTGTAATGCTAAAGCTTTTGCGTTTAAAACAGTAGTATCAGCTGCTGGCATTTGGGCAAATTCTTCTAATGCTGGAGCTAATTCTGTATTAACAAATTTATCATCACTAATTTGTTTTTTAAAACTACTAAGATATTGTTTTTTCAAAAAATCAGTTGAAATATGATAATTTTTAACTTCTGTTTGAACAAGGTCAGAAATAGCCTCTGGGTTTAAATTACTGAAATGATTCTTATTTGTTTTAAAAAAATTCATAATAAAAGCTTTTGATTCATTATCATCAAACATTGCTATTAATTCATGTTCTAATTGTTGATAATTTAAATTAACTCGGTTTTTTAAATTAGATAACCGTTGGTTTGTTTCATCTTCAATTACTTTTATTTTCAAAACTTCAATTTTTTGTTGAATTTCTGCTAAACGAAGGCTTTTTTGTTCCAAGAAAAAATTAACTCTTTTTGCCAATTCTAATTCAACATGTTCAACTTTACTAAATTCTTTAACTAACGGGTTATCCTCTAAATCAGTTAAAATTTGATCTAACTCAACTAAATATTGTTCAATTTGTTGACAATTTAACCCACTAGCATCAATTTCTTGTAATTGTTGTAATAATAATTTTAAATTATCTTTAACAAAATTAATATTTAAATTTAATCGTTCAATCTTTTTTTGGTAATTATACATTACTTGTTCAACACTCATACTCATTTATATTAACACCTCTTCTAATTCAAGTTTTATTTTTTTTAAAGCATTTCGATTTTTATTATCATTGTGTTCATTTCTTGCTTTCTCACAATATAAATATAATGTTAATTCTTGATAAAGTTGCATAATTTGTTTATATTTATTTTTATCAAACACATCTTTTAAAACAAATAATTTTTCATTAATATGTTGTACAAATTGATGTTTTGTTTTTAAAAGTGGAGTAATTTTTTCTTCCATTAAATTCATTAAATATAATGCTGCCTTATCAAAAGAACATAAATTAAGATATTCCTGAAATTTGCTTTCAGAATTAAACATATTTTTAAATTTAATTGCCTTATATTTTATTTCTAATTGTGACAAAGAATAAAGTAATTGAATTATTAATTCATTACTATTGTTAATATTCTTGCAACGTTCTTTAATAATCTCAACTTTATCTCATATTTCTTGTCAATGCCGTTGTAATCCACTTGTTTCTCGCTTTTTCATTTCTTTACAATACTTAATATATTCTTCAGCATAACTATATAAATTAATTAATAAAGTACTATTTTTTTCTAAAGTTGTAGTTGTTATTGCATCAAATAATTCACGATGTAAATCATTATTATTGATTGCAAAAAGAAATTTATCTAAAATTGCAAAAAGATTTTGATTTCAAATTTTTTCAATAATTGATGAATCTGCAATATTAGTTAATGCTAATAATTGGTTTAAAGAAACATCGTTTTTGTCATAAAGTTCTTGCAACATATTTAAAACTTCTTTATTTGATAATAAAGTATTATTAGTTAACACTTGATAAGCTTTAATAATATTTTTTTGCAATTTTGCTTGTTGTTTCATAAGGGCAATTAAAGTTTTATGCATTTTATTAAAATAATTTGGTTTTAAATTTAAATTACTTAAAATTTGTTCAGATTGATATAAAACATTAATTTTATTATTAAAATCATTTATGGTCATACTTTTCAATATATTATCAAAAGTTTCTTCATTATTATTTAAAATATCAATTAAATAACAGTAAATAAAAACGTTTTCAATTTGATTATTATGAATTATTTCATAAATATTTGCCTGTTGACGATTTATTAAATTTTTTAATTCCTCTAAAATTTTATTAAATAACATCTGACTATACTTCGGAAGAAATTTTTGTGCTGTTATAATATTACGGTTTAGCATAATAAGTTCTGTTGGTTGTAATATGTAAAGTTCAGTCTCATTTTTATCATTGATGAATAAAGTTAAAAATTTATCATTAATTGTTAAAATCGCACTAGTTAAATAAAAAATTGGAATTGAGCCAGTTAAATCATGCATTGTAGTTGTCTGCTCAGTATTAACAAAAATAATACAACTAATATTATTATCATAATAATATTTATTATCTAAGACTGCTTTTGGTTTAACACTTGCTGCATTAATAATTATAATTCTCGGATTTATTAATGTAGAAGTAATATAACGCGGATCTTGTTGATAATCACTTTCTAATATATTTGTTGCTACTTTTTGAAGATTTAAATTAAAATTATCCCTTAAAGTTTTAGCCATTTCGGTTAAAAAATAATCAACAATTTTTGTTTTTAAATTAACATTATCTTCAATAATTTGTTGCAATTGGTGGTCATTAATAATTTGAATTTTAATATCTTTAAAAGTGGTTAGGGACAATATAACTTCTTTTTCTTCATAAGCCTCAATCAATAAATTGTTAATTTGATTAATATTATAGTAGATTTCTTGCCTCTTATTAGTGCGAATTGAAGTAAATGT
>NZ_RXFY01000040.1:0-8656 GCF_044714355.1 Spiroplasma sp. ald
ATAACGAGTCACATAATCATTATCGCAAAAAAACCAAGACCAGCAATTGATAATAAAACAATCGCTGGAATTAACAATTTTAAAAAATAACATAATAACCCAATTAAAGCTAATAAAGTCATTCCTAATAAACTACCATTAATTACTCACTTTTGTTTTGTTGTAAAGTTAAACATTTCAAACCCTCATTAAAAATAAATTATCTTATCTAAAATAAATCCTTACTATTAACTATACGCTATTTTTACTGTTTTTAAAACCTATTAATGAATTAAAATAAAACTATGGTTCTAAACCATAGTTTTATTAAATCCTGTTAACTTTCCATCATAACAATTTCTTGAATATTTAATTGATTAATTTTTTTCATTGAAATAAAGTACGAGATAACATATAAAATAATAATTCCTCCTAAGATAATTGGTAATGTAATTAGTCCTGTTCCAATTGAAACATAGAAATTAAAGAACATTAAAATCCGCTGGGTAATTGTCCATGTTAAACCTCAAGTGATAAAATATCCCAGTAATCAACCAACAACAGCAAAGGGAATAAAAATTCCTAATATTAAATTATTAATTTCTCAACGACTATAACCTTGTACTTTCATTGTTGCAATAATTTTAATAAACTTTTTAATAAAGAGATCAATTGCAAAATATATTATAATAACAGAAACCATAATAATAATGACAATAAAAATTAAAGCAACTGATAAGGCAACAATAATAACCCGACTCATAATTTTGGCTTTAATACCAACATAATCAGCTGTCAAAACAGATGAGTTATAAGAAGTCGTAAAATTATTTAATGATAAATCACCATTTGTTGATGATAACGCATAACGATTAATTTGATCAGATGGTTGTAATTCGGTTGTATATTTTCCATTGTATCATTGCATTATATTTAAATTATTATCAATTTTATTTATTGGAAATGAATTAATTTGATTAGCATCATTGATACTAATAAACAAGCGTGGTGTATCATAAGTTGAAATGCTTTTAACAATTTTAACTTTAACTGGCTTTTGTGTTAAAGATGGTGCTGCTTTAATAAAATTATTATCAACAGCAGATTGGTATCATGTTGTTGGAATTCCATCAATAAAATCGCCACTATATGTTCCACCAAAACTAAAATTATATGGTTTAATAACTCAGTACTCTTTATTATCAACTCGTTCTTTTCGAATAATTTTATTTCCGTCAACTGTTAATTCTTTTAATAAAATCCGTTGAAGACCATTACTCAATGTAATTATTTTTTTACTTCAAATTGCTTCCATCGCCGAATTCGTTGGAATCCATAATTCAACATTATTTAAATTATGATATTCACTCTTCCGATCAGCAGTAACATAATATTTTGTTTGTGAACTTGTATTATAAGTAAAATAACTTTTATCTAATGAATACAAACTTTGATAATTATTTACATTTCATCCAACAGCATTACCACTTAAATTATATTTTCAGTTTTGATATTTTAAATCTGTATTATTGTTAGTAAATTCTGCTCATTCATGCTGACCAGTATTATATTGCAATGTTGTTACTTCGGGAGTTAATTCAATTTCCTCTCCAACATTAAGAATTAAACGATGTAATGCAGTAACATTCGCAATTGCATTAATTACGGTATCATTATTATTTGCTAAAATAGCACGCTCAGCGGATGATAATTTTAACATTTTGGTATTTGGATTAATTCCATAAATAGAAAATTGCTTATCATTATTATATGTTCCATCAAAACTAGTAAAAACATCATCAGTTGCTGGATTATAACTCATTGTTCCAATTCCTAATGCAAAATGATTTGCTCGATCCGGATTTTTATTTCAATCTTCTTTAACTGCAGCCGGGATAATCCCATTTGTTGCTTTACTAAAACATGTTCTTCATAACGCAGGATAATCTTCCTTTTCAGTAAATGGTGGGTATGGAATTGCCCCAATGTCTAATGCTTTTGGTAATACGGTACATAAAATTTCTGATACTAAAGCTCGAACACTATCACCAGCTGAAGAATTTTTTACTAAATTATTTAAATAATTAAAAATTCCTAATGATAAATTAGTTCCTGATAAAGTAACAAAATTATAAGATAACATATCTTTTAAAATCCCAGCTACAGTTGGCTCTTGTTTCACCGCTTTTAATGGTTTAATTATCGCTCCTCCATCAATACTATAGTAATTTGCTAGTGGTGTTATTCCACCAATGGGATATAAATCTTGTTCAATTGAATCAGTTGACTTAGGAACATTATCAATTCCATTTCATGCATAAGTTTTATAATAAGAAAACGGATTATTACTTATGATATTACTGTATTTAACTTCACTACCATATTTAATGTTTTTATAATAATTTGTATTAAAATTTTTTGCATAGACTGGTGCTAATAATGAGACAGTCAAAGTAAATGTCACTAAGGCAAAAATTCCTAAATAAGTAAATGCTTGTTTTAGTGAAGTTGATAAAACAACCATCCGGAAACGACCCACAAAAGTTTTAAAATGGAAACTACGTACAGTACGGGCCAAACTATTATTAACTTTTAACTCACGCATTGGATGAATTAAACTTAAAACTTCTGTTTTATTAATTGAAAAATAACAAGTAATAAAAGTAATTAATGATAAGAAAATAACAAAGAACCCAATTAGGAAAAGTAAAATCATTCAGTTTCAAGTAAAACTCCAATTAATTATAAAAAACATATTAAATAATTTTATAACGAATAATTGGACGGTAATTCCAACTAATCAACCGGTTGGTACTGCAATTAAAATACTAACCATTAAAATGCTTCAATAGGAAAGTGCAATTTCACGTAAATAATAGCCAGCAGCTTTTAACATTCCAATTTGTGGTGACTCACGTTTAATCATTTCTTTAATAATAATATATGAAACAGCAAATAATGTTATGGCAAAAATAATAATGAAGAATAAGCCAATATAAATGTAAACATTAATTGTTTTTGCTAATAAATCATAGCGTCGTGTTAATGAACTTGTTACTTCTTTTGGTTCAAAAGCACCAATTGAAGGATCATTGCCCAGTGGTGTTGAATTTTTGGTTAGCATTTGAGCATAAAAATCTAATTGATTAGGATTATTTACATAATATTTTTTAAAAATTGCTAAATTCTCGGTTGGTCTATTTGTTAAACTTTTTAAGAATACTCGCGAATTATCCTTTAAACTAATTAAACCTTTATTATTATCTTCTGCTAATAAAGACATTCCATAAGACGATAGATAAATGACAACATCCGTTTTAAAATCAGGAATAAAATCAGTTTCATAAATAGTTGGATAAATATTTAAAGTATCACCACCACTTGCCCCAATTGTAAATGTTCGTTCGCCAATTTGTATATTATCACGCAAATTTTTATGATGTGCTTTTAGATAATTAGGACTAACAACAGCATAATAATTGCTAATTGTCGATTCATTTAATGATGGTCCTGACCACTCATTAACTTTATCAAAAAGCTTTAGTTGTTCTTCTTTTAATAAATCATGTCAACCAATTACTTTATATTTTAAATTATTAGCAATATCCCAAGTTGTAACTTCTTGTCGAATTGCAATATTAAAATTGCTAACAACGCCCAGCATTGTGTAATAAGTCTGTACAAAATTAAGAAAAGAACTTCGTTCACTATAATTACCAAAAAAAGTAACTTTATTAAATAAATCACCAATAACCATTCGGGCTTCATTAATTCCTGTTTGATTTAATTTATCAATATATTGCCACGGTGATTGTGCTAAATACTGAATTCGTGTTTCCTTGTTTCTACTTGTATCAATTACATTAAAACGAGTAGCAACGCCAAAACTACCACGAAGCCCTTTTTCAAATAAAGTATTTTCTGAAATATTAGTTACCACTGTTTTATTATCTTGTTTTCCCAATGTTAAAGTAATATCAGGAATATCAAATTTAGTAAAATCATTATCAACTGTTTTTAAATTATAATCTCATCGTTCAATTGCTCGTTGTTCGGAAGTTGCTTTTCCATTAATAAAATTAGCAATACTTACTTTAATTTCTTCATTCGTTGCATTACTTTGTTTTTTTAAAAAACTAGTATTAATATAGTCCGTAATAATTCCTAAAAAGTTCTTATATATTTGCGTTGTATAAAATAGTTTAAAATATTGGTCAGCTAAAGCATTATAACCCATTGCTCGTAATTTTGCTATTAATGAGTTTTGATAATTTGGCGCAGTTGTTCGTAATGTTAAATTTAATGTTAAATTCCTAATTTTATCATTTGTTAATTTAAAATTAATATCAGATGGTTTTAATGCAGTAAAAACATCTGTCGCTGCTGCACCAATTGTAATTTTTGGATATGTTAATTTATTACTATTGTTTTCTAGTAAAACATATTCTGTATCAAAAGCAAAACTTGGAGTAATTGTTTGCATATTTGAATTTTCAAAATCCATTGCTGAATAATGAAATGAATAATTATAATCAAAACTACCATAATCCATTTGTCGATTTGCTGATTGTAAACTAGTGACCGTTGTAAATAGACAAGAAGTAATAATTGAACAAATAAAAATCAAAAGAAGCAATGAAATGAATTGCCCTTTTGCTTTAATTATTCCTAAATTCCCTTGCTTCATTAACAATATTTTTTTCATGTTTAGCCCTTATATTCCACTTTTAATCATTTTCAATTGCATCATAATAACGTTTTCATTGCCCGCTACTATCTTTTACAAATCATTGAATATTAGAAATTACTCAATATTGATGACTATCATCACCAGGATTAATATTCATTCAAGTTACTTTATATTTATAATGCACTTTTTGGTAATTATTTCCTAGCCCATCATATTTCATAAATCAATCCAAATCATGATTACCTAATGCATTTAAATAAGCTGCATTTAAATCTTGATAAGTCTTAATGTCTGCTTTTGAAACATATCATTTTTGATGTAAATCTAAATTAGCAGCAACATCAGCATCACCTGTTCCTTGATATTCAATATCATACGATAATTTATTTTCTTCTAATTTACCATTGCTAATATTTCAATTTGCTCCTAATAATAAAGTATTTGAATAATCATATAAAGCATTATTAATTGCTAAAAAATCTTTTCGTGTTTCTGAATTTGGATCAAAATATAATTTGTTTAATAATGCCCTTACTGGTTGCGCACTATCATTAAACCATGTAAATGCTAAATCCATAAATAAACCCTTTGCTGGTGTCGATGGGTCATCACTGCCTGTTAATAATTGTGCAATTTTTGTTTGATTTTGTTCTTGGTCACTTGCTTCTGATCATGGCAACTTGCTAACTTCTGTTAACGCATTAGCACTTTGTAAGATTCCTTTTGATAAAGCAACAACAAAACGATTAATATCATTAACACTTAAGGTTCCTAAACCACCTTCTGATTTTGATAACATCATTTTTGACATTGACTGTAATACTACTTTAAATCCAGGAGTAATTTTATTAGCAGCAAGTGTTAAAAAACTACTAATTGAATTATTTGCTTCTTCTTGGCGTTCTAAATCTGCTTTAGTATATAAATCATCAAGATATTCTCCAAAATCAGTAAATAATTCAGTCAAAGATTTTGTTGAATCATCTTTTTTAAACAATAAATCAGCTAATTTTAAGTTTGGTGTTTTACCATTTCACATTGCATCACGATTTTTATATTGATCTTCTGGATTAGCTAAGTTTAGTTCCGGTTTCATTGGTTTTACTGCTAATAAATCACTAAAAACTTGTGATTGTTTAGTGAAAAAATCATCAATTTTTTGTTGAATTGCTTGTTTTTCAGTATTATCTTTACCTAAAAGTTGCAACGCTTTTGTTACCCCAAATTTTGCAAAAATATAATTTGCATTTTCTTTTGTTGGGTCATTAGGTAATTTAGGAGAAGCAAAAATCTGATAATAAATAGCTCCTAAAATACTTCCCATAAATGTTCCATCACTATCTTTTGATAAAGCTAAAAAATTGTTCAATTGATTAATATATACTTTTGATTGTGAACGGTCTGTAAACATATTCGTCATTGAAATTAACTGTAAAATTATTGCTAATTTATCTTGCTCTTCTGATTTTTGAGCTGTTTTAAATGGGCCTCCTGTCGCAAATTTTTGATTATTAATAAGGAAGTTTTGATTTGTACTCGTATCAAATTTAATGTCTTTTGTTGCCACTGGATTATAATCCATATTTAAATTATAAAAATAGGTTGCGCGTGGCATCTCAAACATTGCTTTATTACATGCATCAATAATGTTTTGATTAATTCTGTTATCATCACATTTAGTTGGTAAAATTTCCTTTGCAGTTGAATAACTTGACATTGGCCCGCCATCAAATCAATAATTTAACATATTACTATTTTCTGCTAAATTAGGAATTGTTGGTAACCGGTCTTTATCAGAATAATCAGGAATTTTTTTCTTAGTTTGTTTTTCTGTATTATATAATTCATTATCTAATAAATTCATATATTCATAATTTGATGATAAAGTTGTTAACGGCATCCCATTATTTTTATTTAAATATTTACCCCGATAGTAATCAATATCAACAATATTACCATCCCTATCTTTATATGAATCAGGTAGTTGCATTAACATTTGTAACATTGAAGGTGTATATGTATTTAAATTTTCATGTCGATTCGCAATTGTTAGTTTTGTAAATAATGTTGTTTGTAAAATTTTTGATTTTAATGGTCCATTAGGTAAATTTTCAACTGATGAATCTTTATATTTGTCTTCTACTGTTTTTGTCTTAGTTTTACAACTAGCAGTAAGAGCTGGCGTTGCTACTAACGTTGCTGCTGCTAAAATATTAAGTAACTTTCGCATTATTATTCCCTCTTTTCTTTTTATAATTAATAAATAACTAAATCATTGAATTAGTAAAATAAATTAATTCTTATTTTATTCTTGAAGGATCCCTCTTCAACCATTAATTTCATTTCTTAAGAATTTATTTGGTAAATTTTCTAAACCATTTTTTTCACTAATATTAAAAAAACGAATATTATTTAACAATAATAAAAGTGCAACAAGTTGAATTGAATTATCATCATTAATTTGTCATAAATTTTTCATTGTTTTCTTGGCAGTTTTTATTAAGAAAAATAAATCTAATAAACATAAAACTTTAATTATTTTTAAAATAATTTTAAAAAACAATGAACGATCTAAAATTTTTAAGTCTGCTGAGCCATTTTCAAAATTACTAATTAAAATTAAGAAAGTTAAAATTCGGAAAGCAAAATCATGTAAAAATGTTGTTTTTAAATCAAATAAATAAAAAAATGTAATAATAAAAACAATTGAAATATTTTTTATTAATCATAATGCTAAAATATGATTATTATTAATATGATAAAAACAATTTCACAATTGCTTTGTTATTAAAAATGAAAACAACAATGAGAACAAAACTAACATAACTAATTTTAAAGTATAGTTTAAAAATTGTTTATTTATTAAGATAATAATTGCAATAAAAAATTGTATAACTAAAATAGTGCTAAGATAAATACTAGTATCTGTTTTACTTGCATAAATTTGTAAAAGAATGATTTGTAAAATTAAAAGCACAATAAATTCACTAATAGCAAAAGTTGCATTAAAGAAATATTTTGCTGCTAAAGATTTTACTTCATTTTTTCTAGCGCGAATAGTAAAAAAATATTTTACATTCTTTAAAACAAGATAGAATAAAAGAAAATTAGTAAGAAAAATTATTGCAATACGTTCCAATAACGGATTAAAGAAAAATGAAATTGAATTTAGGATATTAAAACTTGATCATTCATGTAATAAATTCATTTTTCTCTCCTCACAAATTTCAATATAATCCGATATTGCTTACTAACTATATTAAAGCAAAAAAATAGAAAAAACAAGATACTAATTCTTGTTTTTAAAAAAAATAAGGTGCTTTTATTTAAACAAAAAAACTCTTATTATAAAAATTTAAAATATCTTGATAAATCTCCTTTTTAATTGGCTCATTCAAAATCTCATGACGAGCATTTGGATATAATTTAACTTTAACTTTTTTTCCTACCTTTTTATATAAATCAACAGTCTTTATAACCATCTTTCCATATTTCCCAACTGGATCATCAGCACCTGCAATAAATAGTAATGGCAAGTTATCTGGTGTATTTTTAATATTTTTCTTATTTGTAATAAACAACAATCCTGTAAACATATCTTTAAAAGCACTTGTTGAAAAAACTTGTCCTGTTAATGGGTCGTTTGCAAAAGCTTCTTGAACTGTTTTATCTGTTGATAATCATTCAGTTCCTAAATTGCCTTCTTTTTTATAACGAGCATTTAATGGCGCATAAGAAAATTTATAAATAAAATTATCCTTTGATTTTGGTCCTTTCATTTTTTGTCCAATTTTAGCCATTTTAACTGAAAATTTTAACAATCGTTTTGAGTAATGTGCTGTCCCACAAATAACTAATGCCGCAATATTTGTGCCATATTTTATTGCATAATGACGTACCATAAAAGAACCCATTGAATGACCAAACATTACAATTGGTTGGTTTGGATAACTTTTTTTAATAGACTTCTTGCATAACCTATTAAAA
>NZ_RXFY01000041.1:0-8660 GCF_044714355.1 Spiroplasma sp. ald
GACGACGAGCAATTAATCATGGAATTGAAATTACTAGTGTTAAAATAATTAAGAAAATAATAAAAATTACTAATGAACATACAAAATACTTTTCAATTACTCTATTTATGTGAAGACACGGTCAAATTATTATCGTTATTTACAATCAAAAACTTCATTAATAAAAGCCGATGAAGGAATTATTACCCTTATTCAAAATGAAAAACTCAATAACAAATTTCTTAATTTCTATGGAATAAGAAGATGAAAAATTTATCTATTTAAGAAATTCAATCTCGTTATTAATAAAAAACGTCTTCAACGAATCTTTAAGGAACATAGAATTATCCCTTTCTACTGAAAAAATCGTCCCCATCATATTAAAAAATCATTAAGTCAAACAAACAAAAAGAATTTACTAAAACGTAAATTTAACCAATTGAAACAAAATCAAGTATTAAGGACTGATGTAACTGTCATTAAAAATAATCATACTGAAAAATCCAATTTAATTTCATTCATTGATTTAGCAACAAGAAAAGTAATTGCTTATACAATCTTAGATTCAATGATAACTTCAGAATGATAACTTCAGTATTAATAAAAACTTTATTAAAAACAATAGCAACAGTTTCAAATAAAAAAGATCTGAAGAAATTAATAATTCATTCAGATCAAGACTCAATTTATACTGCTACAGAATACATTGAATTCTGTAGAAAATATAAATTTAAAATAAGTTACTCAGCAATAACTACTCCAGCTGATAATGCTGTGCAAGAAAGTTTCCATGCTAGATTAAAGTGTGAAACCTTCTATAACAATTATAATACGCAAAATAAAATAAAAAACATAATTATTATTAAAAAATATATTGAATTTTATAATACAACTAGGGTATAATTAAATAAATAAAATTTTGTCCTATTTAATGGGCACACTCCCTAATAAAAATTATTTTCTCATAAGAGATTTAATTGTTCCATCTACTGTTGATTTTAAAGTTAATTCATAAATTATAGTATCATTTTGCTGATGAGGAACAACTAATATAATTTCATATTCAATTCTATTATCTATAATTCGATCACCAACTTGATAAATAGATTTTATTTCAAGGGAATTATTTTGTTCATTATCGGTATAATCATAATTATTTAGATTAAAACCAACCTTCTCACGAAATGTTTGATTTTCTATTATTGTTGGGTAATCAAATTTTAGCGAAAAAGTATTAATTTCTTCATTATTTTGTTCTTCATCTTCAATTTTATCTTGTTCTAATTCAGTTTGAATTTTTTTTCGATCAAAAATTGCACTTAATGAAAGTTTCTTTTCATTTTTTGATTCAGATAACATTTCTGTTGACAAAAAATGTTGCGTTGAAAAATTATTAACAAAATTTTCATCACGTTTTGGCATAATATACTCTGTCGGATTAACTAAACTCTTTGGGCGTTCAATACCACTAGTTATTTGTTCTAATTCATCTTGATTAATAATGTTTGAATTTTGATGCCGTGATGTTTGCTTTGCTTGAATAAGGTCTAAATCTTGACTTTGATAATCAACTGGATTATCGTTCATTTGAGTCAAAGTTGAAGCAACTGGTTTTGGCGTAATTATTCCAGTAATTTTTTTTAATGTCTTAACATCTTTATGCAATTTAATTAAATATTCTTGAATTTGATTCATATTTATTTTTAAATCATCTAAGAGTTGCCCATCATTATTACCTGATGAACTTTCTGATTTTAATGTTGGTATTTTTTGTTTTAATAAAAACACTAAAATACTAATAAAAAAACCTAAAACACAAACTGGAATCATTACTACTAAGAAAAAATAACCAATTTGATATAAAAGAATAACATTTGCAGCAAAAACTTCGCCAGCAGCATTTTTAATTTGCATTGTAAAAATAAAATTAAAACTATATTGTATGATAAAAAACACATATGAAAAATTTTGAACGCCTTTCTCAACACCAAAACCACTAGTATCAACCAATCCTAATTGATGATTATTCGAAAGAATATAATAAATTTCTTTACCGGCAATAATAATTAGCAACAATGATAAGAATAGAAACAAAAGCATGAAAATAAAAAAGATAAGAATAAAAATTTGTGTTTTTGTTAATTTTGTTTTCATTAGCTTAAATTAAAATTAATTCACGTTTTGCTTCTGTTAAAAGATGAAATCCATTTTCGGTGACTAAAATATCATCTTCAATGCGAACACCACCTAAATCAGGAATATAAATTCCTGGCTCAACAGTAATAACCATTCCCGGTTCTAATAAGACATCGCAAAATGGTGATACGCGAGGAAATTCATGGATTTCAATCCCAACCCCATGCCCTGTTGAATGTGTAAAATATTCGCCATAACCTTTACTTATGATATAATCACGACAAATTTTATCAATCATTGCTGTTGTAACGCCCGGTTTAATTGCATGAATTCCTAAACTTTGTGCTTCATAAACAACATCATAAATTTCTAACATTTTAGATGATGGTGTTCCTAACCCAATTGTTCGTGTTGTATCAGAACAATAACCATTATAAATACAACCAAAATCAATTGTAATTAATTCATTATTCGCAATTTTTTTATCAGTTGCACGTCCATGTGGCAATGCTCCTCGTCATCCAGAAGCAACAATTGTATCAAAACTAGGTTTATCAGCACCAGCTTCAACAAAACTATTAATAATAATTTGTTCAACTTGGCGTTCTATCATTCCAACTTTAATTTTGTTAATAACATTATTAATTGCAATATCACCAATTGCACATGCTTGCTTTAAAGCTTCAATCTCAGAATTTGTTTTAATTGCTCGTAATTCTGAGAAATCAACTGGTTTTAAAGTAACGGATGATAAATTTGTTGTTAAATTTTGATAAGTCAAATATGTTAAGTAATCACTTTCAAAAGCTAAAGTTTTGACGTTGTTTTTAACCAAATCACTTTGCAACATTCCAAAAAAGCCACCAGGATGATTGGTTGTCATTTCAATAACATTTGTAACATTTTTTGTTTCCTTCTTACCAGCAGTAATATATTGTCCATCTAAATACAAGATTGATTCAGTTTTTGTGAATAACAAATAACCTTCGGAAGAAGCAAATTCAGATAATCAAAAACGGTTAACGGTTGAATGAAATAAAATCCCATCAACTTGATATTTTTCTAAATATTGCTCTAATTTTGCTTTTTTATCTAATTTTACTTTAACATATTCCATTAGCATTATTCTCTTTTTCTTCTCTATAAATTTAACTCTTATTTTTTCATAATACAAGGATATTTCTTAATTAATTAAGTTTCTTAAAATTTCTTCAAGATTATTCATCTCTTTTTTAATTAAACCATTTTCATAACCATAATGTGAAATTGTTGCATTATGATTAATTAATAAATCAATAATCTTCGCATATAAACCAGTTTCTTTGATAACTTCTTCAAAAATAATAATTTGTTGATATTTTTCCATGTTAATTTGTTTTATCATTTCTCTATCAACTGGATTAATAAAGCGAGCATTAATAACATTAATTTTTTTTGTTTCTAATTTTGTGATAACTGTTTTTGCTTTAATTACATTATTCCCATATGTGATTAATAAAATTCGCGCTTTAGGATTTTTAATAACATATTCTCACTGTCCAACTGAGAATGCTACTGACAAAACTTGCTGCGTAATTCCCCCTTTTGGATAACGAATAAAAAAAGGATCTTTTTTATTAATTAAAGCTAACTTTAATAACTGATCAAACTCACCACTAGTTGCTGGTTGACTAATAATTGGTAAATCACCCATACTATTTAAAAACCCAATATCATAAATTCCATGGTGACTATCCCCATCTGCAAGTGCTAAACTAGCTCGGTCAATTAAAAAAACAACTGGCAAATGATTACGAACAACATCATGTAAAACTTGATCATAAGTTCGTTGTAAAAAACTAGCATACATATTCACAATTACTTTTTGATGATCTAAAGCAAAACCAGCAGCCAAGGTCACAGCGTGTTCCTCTGCTAAACCAACATCCAAACAATATTGCGGATTTTGAAGCATAAATTCTTCTAAATGAACTGAAGCTTGCATTGCAGCAGAAATAAAATAAAATTTTTCTGATGCTGTTTGAAATACTTTTTCCAATGTTTTTGCAACATAATAACTTCATTCATTATGTTTATTATCAGTTAAACTATAAGAATGATATTTTTCTTGTTCTGCTTGGGTTAACCCATAACCATAACCTTTTTTTGTTTTAAGGTGCAGAACAACACTTGCATTTCGTTTTTTTGCTTGACGAAGACTTTTTGCTAATTTACGAAAATTATGGCCATCCACTGTCCCAATATAATCTAAATTAAAACCAGCAAATAACCCTGGAATTGCAAAACTACGAATAATTTTTTCAACTAATAGGTGGCCTAATCATAATAATGTTAATGGGGGAATATAACATAAAACTTTTGCAACTTTACTAGCACTACGATATAGTCATCCAGTTCGAACTTTACTAACTATTGTATGTAAAATATTAACATTTTTAGAAATACTCATTCCATTATCATTTAAAATAACAATAATTTTATTGGAAATTGTTCCCAAATAAGTTAAAGCTTCTAAAGTCAAGCCATTAGTAAATGCTGCATCCCCGATCACACAAATAATATTATTATATTTTTGATTATAACTATAAGCAATTGCTGTAGATAAACCAGTTCCCACATGGCCATTAGAGAGATGATCATATTTACTTTCGTTAATATGTTGAAAAGCCGCTAAGCCATCAGGTAAGCGAATCGTTGAAAAATGTGCTTTACGATCAGTTAAAATTTTATAAGCATAAGTTTGATGACCAGTATCAAAAATAATCAAATCATTATTGTCAATGTCAAAAGTTTTTAATAAACTAATTGTTAATTCAACTGCCCCTAAATTACTAGCTAAATGTCCCCCATTTTTGGTAACTGTTTCAATAATAAGACGACGAACATCCGCTGCTAATTCAATTAAAGCTTTTGTTTTTAAATTTTTTAAATCAGTATGATGCTGATAATCTTGTAATTTCATCTTTTAACCCCACTTAATACTTTTGTAAAAAATAATTAATCTGTTGAACAAAATTATTGAAATATAATGGTGTAATTTTTCCAATCAAATAATGACAGTAAGCTGTTACATCTAATTTTATTTTATAAATTTCAACATTACTACTATCCTTTAATAACTTTCTCATTACTGTTAAATTAATTAAAAAAACAAGATAATAACCATAATTAAAATATAATTCATGATTTGGAAGGTTAACAAAAGGTTGATAAAAAATATTAGCAATAAAATTATAAAGTAAATTAAAATTATAATACATCTTAATTTTTGAATTTGTAATGTCATTATTGGCAAAAATTATTTCCTCATAATTATCATCGAGGTAATTAACAAAAATTTTGCTTTTTAATTCCTTAATTACTTTTAAAATTTGTTCTTGTTCACTTTTTACACCGGTATGACGAATATATTGCATATGATAATAAATTAAAACTACTTTAATTAAAATAATACTATCAAAATATTCTTGCTCATCTAAATTATTTAATCGTAATAAATAAACAAAATTTTTAATTAAAATATCTTTTTCATCAAAAGTTTTAAAATCTTTTAAAATTACCCGACTTAATTTTAACTCATGCAATTTTTTTCAAATTTTAATATTATTTTTTTTAACTCAGCCACTACGTTCAAAAATTTGCCCTGCCATAATAAATTATTCTTCATCAACTTTAAAATCAGTTGGGTTATTATCCTTAACAATTTTAGTGACTTTATCTTTAATATCTTGTAATTTAGTTTCCGCTAATTTTGTTAATTTAATGCCCGTTTCAAAAGCATCAATTGCTTGATCTAATGGCAATTGATTATTTTCTAAATCATTAACAATTTGCTTTAATTGTTCTAAAATTTGTTCAAATGATTTATTATTTGTCATTTTTTTCACCATCCTTATTAATTGCTTGTACAATTGATTGAATAATTCCATCTTGTACACGTGTCATTATTATATCATTATTCTGAACATCATTAGTTGCTGATATCACATTTTTATTTTCATTGTAAGTAATACTATAACCACGAGTTAATGTTTTTAAAGGACTTAATAAGTCTAATTTACTTATTAAATTATTTTTATTATGTTCAATTGTTAAAATTTGTTGTTGAATTGTTCTTACTAATTTTTGATAATAATTTTGAATCATATTTTTATTTGCTATAAAGAATGTTTCTTGTAAAACATTAAACTGCTTTAAAAATAATTGATAAGAATGCTCAGATTGTGTATATAATGCTTGGGGTTTTGTTAAAACATAACTATTTTTTAATTCGCTTAGTTTATCTTGCATCTTATCAACTTTGTCTTTAATAAGATTAATTAAATGACGGCGTTGTTGTTGCAAATAATTAACTAATTCTTTCTGATCAGGTGTTGCTAATTCAGCCGCCGCCGTTGGTGTCGGTGCTCGTAAATCACTAACAAAATCAGCTAAAGTAAAATCAATTTCATGACCAACAGCTGAAATAACTGGGATAGTTGTTTGATAAATTGCTTCAACAACTTCAAGTTCATTAAAAGCTCATAAATCTTCAATACTGCCCCCACCACGACCAACAATTAATGTATCAAACTGCGGAGTAAATGCTTGTGCTGCCTTAATTTTTGCTCGAATATCATGTTTTGCGTCACTTCCTTGCACTAAACTTGGAAATAAATAAATGTTTGCTTGGGGAAAACGGCGATGAATTGTAGTAATAATATCACGAATGGCAGCACCAGTTGGAGCTGTTATTACACCAATATTATTTGGAAAACGTGGAATTGGTTTTTTTAAAGATTGATCAAACCAACCTTTTTTACTTAATTCTTGTTTTAAGGCTTCATATTTTAAAAACAAAGTACCAACACCTTGTAAAGATAAAGTAACTACTTGTAAACTATATGTTCCTTGCGGCTCATATACTTTAATAGAACCTGTTGCAATAATTTTTAAACCTTCTTTTAATTTAAATTGTAAGTTTTTTGCATTAAACGCAAACATAATTGCCCGAATTTGGGCTTTATCATCTTTGATTGTAAAATAAACATGTCCTGAAGAGTGATTTGTAATATTAGAAATTTCTCCTTGTAGAGAAATATTAATTAAATTTGGTTCTTGTTCAATTATTGTTTTTAAATAATAATTAATTTCACTAACTGTATAAATATTTTTACTCATTTTCCCCTCCATTATCAATATCTTCCAATTAATAATATCATTGAAACAATAAAATAATTAAAAAAGAAATGTTATTAAAGTAACAACATTTCTTTTTTTCAAAAGCAATTAAAGTGTTAATTTTTCTTTTACATCTTTTCGATAAATAAAATAATATAAAAATGGTAAGAAAATTCCTCCACTTAAGAAATTTCCAATTAAAGTTGGTAATTGAACATTGTAAGAAAATTTTCCAAAATCTGCTCAACCACCACTTGTTCCAAAAATTTTTAAAAATGGTTGTAAAAATCATAAATATGAATTAGCAACTACATGCGAAAATCCAGAAATTGCAAAAGCCATAATAATTAAATTTACAACAAAGAATTTAGCAACGGCTGATTTAGTTGTATGTGCAGCATAAATCGAACCAGAAACTAAAAAGTTACATAAAATGGCACTCCCAAAGTTTTCTCATCATTTGTGTTCTAATTTTCCATTAATTAAGATTACCGCATTATTATAAAAATCAGTTTCAGAACCAGGCATATGATTTAAAAAACCACCTCACGCTGTTAAACCAGCCATCACTAAAAAACCTAGGAAATTACCACTTAAAACAATAAATAAATTACTAACAAATCTTCCAACATTTAATTGTTTTTTAAAAACAACAATTAATGCTAAAGAATTTGATGTAAACATTTCTCCCCCAAGAAAAACAATTATTGTAATTGCAACAGTAAAGACAAGACCAAATACTAAACTTTTTAAACCAATTGGGATATTATCTCAATTTCCCTTTGTTGCCGTAATTGCAGCAATATAACCAAATCCAATAAATAAACCAGCGGCTAAACCCATTAAAAAGGTTTTATAAAATGGACTATTTCCTTTTTTTAACGCATACTTATAAATATTTACAAAACTATCCTCATTGCTATAACTATCGGAATTATCTACTTTTTCTTCTTTTTTAATTTCGTCCCTCATTTTTTCTCCTCTTTTTCACATTTTATTTCTCTATAAATAATACTTTATTATTCTATCATAAAAAATAAAAACCTAAATATAATCTAAACTTAAAATAATTAATAACCCGTATTTTTAAATAAGAAACTTTTTAATGTCATTTATCTGACAATAATTGTTTTTATCATCCACCATATCAAACAAGACTCGAAATTTTTAATAGACTTCTTGCATAACCTATTCTTTTATTTAAAAATTTAATATTTTCCTACAACGAAAAATGACTTTTTTATTTAAATTATTTAATTTTAAATACATCTTCTATGCTATCTATTTTAATAATTGCAAATTATAAATTGAAGCAATTAAATTAAATCTTAAACTAAATCGTTTTCTATGATTACGATATTTTTCTGTAATAATTTTAAATTTTT
>NZ_RXFY01000042.1:0-8439 GCF_044714355.1 Spiroplasma sp. ald
AACAAGAATTAAAAATTATTACTAGTAATTTTCGGAAAGAAAAATTATTAATTAAAGATATTGAGGTTATTGGTATTAATGATGATTTTTTACAAAAAGCCGATAAATTAGAACTTATTAATCTTATTAAAAATTATTTAACTGTTGATGAACAAATTGTTAAAAATGAAATTAAAGAACAATGAGATAGTAATAAAGATATTAATTTAATTGGAGTTAAAGGTATTAATTTTAAAATAAATAAAGGAGAAAAATAACATGGCAAATATTGTTGAATTTTTAAGAACAGATAAGGCAACTGATTGAATAAAAAGTAAATTTTCTAATGAAAATGAAATTGCAAGATTTAAAAGTAATATTGTATCAATATCAAATAGTAATGAATTATTACAAAAAGCAGATCCAAAAACAATTATGACTGCTTGTTATCAAGGTGTTTTATTAAATTTACCAATGGAAAAACAATTCCGGTATGCTTATGTAGTGCCATATAACACAAAAATAACAAGAATTATTAATGGTCGTGAAGTGCAAGAGTGAATTAATCAAGCACAATTTCAAATGGGTTATAAAGGTTATATACAATTAGCACAGCGTAGTGGTCAATATTTAGATATGTCAGTATCAGATGTAAAAGAAAATGAATTAGTAAATTATGATCGTTTAAAAGGAACTAGTTTTAATTGAATACAAAATGAAGATGAACGAGAAAAATTACCAATTATTGGTTATGTAGCATATTTTAAAATGGTTAATGGTTTTGAAAAAACATTATATATGACCAAAGAACAAATGGAAAATCATTTTATGAAATATTCTAAAACTTATGCTAAAAATAAATCATTTTATATTGCTAGTTTTGATGAAATGGCCCTTAAAACAGTATTAACTAGTTTACTAAGAAAATGGGGTATTATGTCTGTTTAATTACAACAAGCTTATAAATCAGATCAGGCAGTTATTACAACTAATGATGAAAAGATTTATATTGATAATGATAGTAGTGTCGCCAAAAATAAAGGGCAGATGAGCGATGAACCCTTATCAAATAATATAAATACCCCATCTTATACAGAAATAGCGGACAATAACAATAATGTAGTTAAAGAAGAAGATATCTCAAATGTAGTACCAGCAGTTAATAATAACAACGATGAGGAATGATCCACTTGATAAAAATAGGTATTGACCCATCAGGAACAGGTACTACCGCTATTGTTGTTTATAAAAATAATAAATTAATAGATAAACAAGAATTTATAAATAAAAATTGAAAAGAACAATATGAATTTATTAATGATAAATTGTTTGATTATGAAGAAAAAATTAATATTGAAGATTGTTTATATACATCTGCTAATGCAAGTAAAGATAGAGATGATTTATTAAGATTATTAGGAGCATTATCTGTTTACAAATATTTTATTAATTGAGTATCACCAAAAAACACTAAATCAGTTGTTAAAAATATGGAAAATTTAAGTAAATATCTTAAAATAACAGCAATTTATGGTGAAGATAATTTATTAACTTATGAATATGGTAAAGGTTGATTCTATAATAATGAGAAAATAAGTAATCATTTACGAGACGCAATTATTATTGCTAATTATGAAGGTAAATAATGAAAACTAATTTAGGTGAATTAATACTTGGTGATTCATTAGAAATATTAAAAACAATATCTGATAAAAGTATTGATTTAATATTAACTGACCCACCATACCTTTACCCTGATATTGATAAAAAATTAGAAAATAAAGAAAAACATATTGAATATAACTTAAAAAAATTAAATGATCCTAATACATCTAATATTCAATATCAAATTCGTAAAAGAGAACTTGAATTTTTACAAGGTGAATTTATTGATAGTTTTGATATACCATCATATTTTAAAGAATGAATGCGAATTATTAAAAAACCAAATTTTATAATTTATTTATCAAAACAACAATTAAAAGATTATTTAATTGAAATTGATAATTATAATTCAAAGTTTGAGCCAATTATTTATCAAAAAACAAATGATGCACCCACCAATAATGCATATAGGAAAGACAAAGAACTATGTTTATATATTTATGATAAACCAATTTCTTATAGTAATGTTTGAAATCAAGATATGCAAACTGTTTATCAAATTACTAATAGTAATAATCAATTTATAGGAACCATTAAACATCCTACTGTAAAAGATATTAATTTAATTAAATTACAAATTAATAAACATAGTAAAGTTGGTGATACTGTATTAGATTGTTTTTTAGGAAGCGGTACAACTGCTATTGCTTGTGAACAATTAAATCGGCGTTGAATTGGTATAGAAATTAATGAAAAATATTATAAGTTAGCAAAACAACGATTAAGTAATATTCAAACTACATTATTTATTTAAAGGAAATCATTTATGAAAAGAAAATTAATTCGTAATATTAATGTTTACTTAAATGAAAAACAAGAAAAAGTTTGAAATGAATTACCTGAATTATATACCAACTCACAACGAATTGAACATCTTATAAATTTTTATATAACACAACACAAGAAAGAAAATAAATAAAATGAAAAAATAGTCTTAATATGACTATTTTTTATATTAATTTATTAATTTTCATTTGATTTAATAATATTTTCAGTATTTTCTGTTTTATTTTGTTGATTGTTTAAATCTTGAAAAGCTTTTTTAATTTCTTGAATTTCAATATCATCATCATTTTTCAATAGTTCTGGATGAAGATTTTTATAACTTAATTTAAGATGTTTTCTAACTGAATCAAAATCAATAATTTCAACTTCAATTTCATCACCAATATCAAAGAAATCTTTAATATCTCTTACATAGTAATCTGAAACTTCACTAATATGGATTAAGCCGTCAGCTCTTTCGGCTCGACAAAAAGCACCATAGGGAGTAATACTTGTTATTTTTACAATAATTTTGCTATTTTTGTTATACATAATATTTTTTTCTCCTTTACTAAAGTTAATTTTACTATTAAAATGTTAAAAATAATTTGTAAGACATAAAAAAATAACCAATTAAGATTATTTTTTTATTCTCAACTTTCAATTTTAATATCTTGAATATTAACAGTAATATTAGTATCTAATGTTATAAGAGCAGTTTGCAATTCAATTAACTCAATTTTTAAATTAAAATATGAATTACTATTATTAATAGATAATGGTAAATTATATTTACCACCACTTTCATTTAAATTTAATTCTAATCAACCACCTCAAGTTTCTTTTTCTACTTCGCCACCCTTAATTTTTATTCTTATAATTTTATCTTTAAAATTATAATCAAACATATATCTATTAGATGTATTAAGTTGAAAATCGGGTGTATCTACTTTATTTCATTTTTTTATTTCATTTTTAAGAGCATAATCATCTGAAACTGACCATCTATCATCTTTATTAACAATTGATATATTATTAAATGGTACACTTAATTCATTATTAAGATTATATATAATACTCCTATTATCAATTTTAACTAAATTATTTTTAAAATAATCATCAACTATTTTAGTTATTTTCTCAGGAGAAATTTCAATTTGTCATATACCACTTTTTTCTGTATCAGATCACGGAATAATAGATAAAGTATTAGATTTAAAAATACTATTTTTTCATACATATTTAGCATCTGCTTCACTTAACATAATTGGTTTATCTTTATGATTAGTATCAGGTCGACCAAATCAAGTATGATATTCATTTTTAAAACCATAATTATCAGGGTTTATTTTAGTTATAGTTTGTGATTTATAAAACTTTGCTTTTTCTAATAAACTAATAACATCTGGTGAAAATTATATCTTCATATTACTAGGATATGTATAACTTGCGACACCATCACTACTATTTTCACCACCACTAGAATATTCAATCCCAGTTCTTATTAAATATTGAGTTTGTAAACAACAAGCAATTTTTACATAATTAATGCGTTTTTTATCAATTTCACTATTTGGATCAAGTAATGGAAACTCCGTTTCTAAACGATAACCACAAATACTATCTAATTGTAAACTTGCTCTTGTAATACCCTCAAATTAAATAATTTGAAATATTATCATCATAAAGTTTTTTCCCGTATTGTGATACTAATTTATCAAAACCCTCTCAATTTTTAAACTCTTCTAATGTTATTAATTTAAAACTTTCTAATTTTGTTATATCTGCCATAATTTCACCTCTACGCGTCACCATTATAAACAAAAAAAGTCTTTTTTAGACTTTAATTGTTTTATTAGATAACTTAATATCTTTTTTAGAAATTGGTGTTTTTGCTCTTTGTACTTTAACAATATGATTAAACTCATCTTCACTAATAGGTTTATTTGTTTCTAATACTTGTGCTCATTCTGTATTACCAATACCCAAAGTATTAGCAGTTTGAATTAAACCTAAATGAATAGCTTCTAATGTTTCTTGTCCTACTACTTTATTTGTAGATTCTTTAAGTTTATTTTTAGTTACTTTTTTAATTAAAAGTTCCAATCCTTTATAACCTAAAATACCTATAAAACAAGCACCAACCCCAATACCAACTAAGATTTCATAATTCATATTTTCATTTCCTTTCTTAATTTTACGACACCATCTTAACATCACTAAAAAAATAATCAACAATATAATTGAAAATGGTTGAAATAATATTATTTGTTGATTTTATATAAAAAAATAATATAATTTATCTAAGTAATTTATTAAATTAAATAAATTACTTATCCTTCTTTAAAATATTTGTAGTAATCTTTTCTATGAATAATTATTTATCAAAATATTAACAAAAGTGCTTATTATGAGCACTTTTTTAGTTTTTATTAATTTACCCTTGTATATATATACTTGTATATATATATATATATATATATATAATGTGACCAGAAAGAGGGTTAGTATATATGAAAAAAATGTTAAGTATTTTAGGTAGTTTAGTAATTTCAGGTTCAAGTACTGTGAGTATAATAAGTTGCAAAGTTGATAATTTAAGTGACTGCGAACGAAAAGATGTTGGTAATTGAAAACAAATATGTCCAAAAGATCAACCATTTAAAAAAGTTGATAATAAATATTATGCTACAATTTGAAGAACAACAAAAGAAGATACATGAAAAATTAGTTTATTTAATTTTATAAATAGTTCAGTTACATATATTCAAAAAGATGGTAAATATATTCTTCAATATAGTATTAAACAAGGATATAATTCAGGATTAATGTTGGTTGAAGAAAGAGATCAATGAAGAACTGTATTAATTAAAAGATGAGAAGATGATTCAAAACAACAAGAATTATTTAAATCTTTATATAAATGAGATGATGATAAATCTATTCCAGATTTACCTAAAATAGATGAAAATGGTAATATAATTGCTTAATTAAAAATAGGGATAAAACCCTATTTTTGTTTTAAATTAAAATATGCCATTGGAGTTGTTTCAATATTAAACCTTCCTTTTTCTCAATATCCGCCAATTTGATAATTACCACCTTTAACATATAATTCATAATTAACACGCATTTTTAATTTAACACCATCATTGTAAAATAAAATTTGTGTTTTAAAATGAAATCCTGCTTGTTTTCCAAAAGGATAATTTAATTCTTCTAAATTATTAAAAACAGAGTATCCACTTTCATTAATATATTCTGCTTTAATAACATATTTATTTCCTAGTTCTTTATCCAAATTATTTGTATGAGTTCCTTGTGCATCTGCTCATACACGGATATGACCAATATTAATAAATGTAAAACTATCATAATTATCTTTAATTTGTTGTCAATTAGTTGCTCCAAATGTTCCAAAATCAAATAATAAAATATCTTGGGAATGATTTTTATAATCTGGTGTGCTTGCTGGATTTCCATTCCAAGCACTATTTGATTCTAATTTACTATCTGCTTTACTTAAATTAATTTGTACTGGATAGAAATTAATACTTGGTGGTGGGTCAGGTAATTTAACAGGTCATTCATGGACGATATCATCATCAATATATTGATCTAAATAACTAAGTGAATAAAGAGTTAATCAATATCGTACTGAATTGTTATATAAACTTGTTGTTTGTAAACTAACAAAATAACTCATAATTGAATATGGATCAAATAAATCAATATCATCAGAAAACATATAAATTCTTACCGCAGTTTTACCTAAATTATAAAAACCAACTGCATCAATAATATATCGACCACTGCCAATAATATCGGTTTTTACCTCATCTTCTTTTAAAATAGTTGGTAATGATATACCTTCTTTATTCATTAAAAATAAATAATCTTTATCTTCATCTTTATAACTTTCAGGAATAAAAACACTACTAATTCAATTTTGTTTACTTATTTCTTGTTTTGTTTTTTTATTTCATCTTGATGCTGTTATTTTATCAGTTAAAGTAAATGCTCAACTTGTATTACTTGCACTAGTACCGATTATATCATTAACCTCATCTTGAGTATTATATATAAATGCATCAAGTGGTATATTACCTTGATTTTTTGATTGTGGACGAGTATTATCTTCAACAATAGGTCAATAACTTTCATCATAAAATGTATAATTTGATTTACCTATGAATAAAGGAATACCATTATTAATATTTGGATATAAATTATTAGTATTTTTATCTATTGTTTTTCAATAAATCGGAATACCTAAGCTTATTGCATTTAAAAATTTACCAACAATAGGAATATCACGCTGAGTTCATGCAATACTTTCTGTTATATCTATTGGTAATGAAATAATATGATTAACCATAACACTAAATAAATTTAACATATCTTTTAATTGTCCACGATTTTTACTTGGATTAATAGTATTATGTCCTATTGCTTCATTATATTTAAAATAACCATTTGCTCGTACATCAAAATCTTTATTAATTACAGCATTACCTTTATAATTTAAAGCAACATCTTTAACAATTAAATTATTTGGATTAGTTGCTTGTGTTAATTTTCTATCAGTATTTAAGTATCCCTCATAATTCTTTTTAACTTCTTGGTTAGATTGACCTTGTTTTCTTTTTAATCAGTTATCATATTGACCATTAATAGCAGGAATACCATTAGTTAGTAAATAAGTAGTTAATGGTTTTGACGATTTTGTTAAACTATCTGCTACTGGCATTTTTAAATTATCAATAAATAATCTTCGTTGCGGATATACTTTTTCATTTCATTTACCTAATTTTTCAATAGGGCGACCAAAAATAACTGGTGCAGTAAAACCATTATTACCTAATAATGTTAATTGAATACTTTTAATACCATTATCACCAGTAAATTTTTCGTTAATTTCATAATCTTTGGGAATACCTAAATCATCTCATATTATTTTAGGAATAACATAACCTTCACCTGCTGCTGAAAATTGTACGAATTGCTGAATAGTTTGCCCAGTAGTATTAATATAATCTTTAACATAACTAAAAGTAATATTTCAATATACTAATTCATTTAAGTCATTATATTTTGGTTGAGCATTTGATATAAACATTAATAAATTATCATCAACATCTTCTTTATCAGATTGTAAAGAAACTAAATAAAATCTTAAAAAATCTTCTCTTTGAAAATTATAAGTAGTTTCAATTGTAATTGTACGATCAAGATATCAAGCAGTATATTCACCAAAATATTCTTCACCACCTAATTTAGAAAACTCAACAGTATCATTAATATTAACAATATGACATTTATAAGCATCACCTTTAAATTTTCTTTTAATAGCAAAATTATCTAATGCTTTATTAATTTTTTGTAAATTAATAACATAAACATTAAAACCATTTTCATTATTAATTTTTTCTCAAATATTATTAACTGGATAATTATTATCAGGCTCTTCTTTATTAACAAAAACTTGTTTTGTTTTATCTCATAAATAAGTTTTTTCGGTACTAGTAATATATAAATAACTAATTTTATCCGTTAAACTATTTTTAAAATCATCAAAATAATAAGTAAATCAATCTTTTTCTTTTTGGAAAAAATCATAATTTCAAATATCGGGGATATGTCTAGATCTAATTTTAATTGCATTTTTTCATTGTGCTATAATTCCCTCTTTACCAGTAAATATTTGTGACATTTGTGTAAAGTTTTGTGGTACTCCATTATTAGGTTGAAAACCTTTATCAGTAATATTTACTAAACCAGTTTTAATAATAAATGGAAAAAAGAAATAATTACTTTTTATATCAATATCTAATTTAGTTAAATCAGATCGAACACTATTATCCATTATTCTTTCATTTAAGTTTTTAAAAATACTATTAATATTAGGTACTTGCATTATTAGACTTCTTGCATAACCTAGTTATTTTAAAATTCCTATAAAATATATTTAAAATAGAAATTATAGGAATCTAAAATTATGAAATTTGATAAATTTGATTTTATTAATGA
>NZ_RXFY01000043.1:0-8198 GCF_044714355.1 Spiroplasma sp. ald
TCATAATTTTAGATTCCTATAATTTCTATTTTAAATATATTTTATAGGAATTTTAAAATAACTAGGTTATGCAAGAAGTCTAATATATTCATTTTTGATGAAAACCTCTTATTTGTTAAGAGGTTTTATTTTTTAAATTCTACTTCTAAACAATATATTTTTGTTTGTTGTGATGGTAACTTATTAATTCATGGTTTTTGGTCAAGCGGAATTGTTTGATAATTAATGTCATCTTGATGGCCATCTCATGGTTCAACACAAATATATTTTGCATCATTTTGACATTTTCAAATTAATACATTTGGATAACCTTTTGTTATTAAACTAATTTCTCGAGTTGAATCAACAATTAAAACTTTGTTTGTTGTTTGTTTTAGTAACGCATAACATTGGCCAGTTGTAAAATCATATTGATTTATTAAAAACTGAGAATTTGTTTCTTTCTTCATTTCTGAACCTAAAAAAGCCCCACCAGGAATATGGGTAATTATTTGTGGATTATCAAAAATAATTTTACCAGTATGCTCATCACAAATAAATGCTGGATGTCAACCAAAATTATATGGCAATGGTTTTAAGTCAAGATTAGTAATCTTAACTTTATTAATTAATTTATTTGCTTCTAATTGATATGTTACTTCCAATTTAAACAAAAATGGATACTGATGATAAAATTCTTTTGTTGCTCTATATTCAATCACTAATGTATCTGCTGTATAAGTAAGAACTTTTCAAGCAGTAATTGCACGAAAAAACCCATGCCCCATCATCGTATAAATTTTATCTGCTAATTGATATTCATTATTAATTAACTTTCCTGTGATTGGAAAACAAATTGGTCACGATTTTTTTCATGTACTATCTTGTTGATAAATATATTCCTTGCCAGCTTTTTTTAATGAAATTAATTCAAACGGATCAGAACTAAGCGTTGCTTTTAAATTTTTGTTTTTTAAAAAATACATTATTTTTTATTTTCCTTTGCTGCTTTATGTCAACTAATAACCTGTTCGATGTGGTTTATTTTCCATAATATTAACACCTCCACTTGTTCCAATTCGCGTTGCTCCTGCTGTAATCATTGCTAAAGCATCATCTTTAGTACGCACTCCACCAGCTGCCTTAACTTGCATACGTTCTCCAACTGTTTTTTTCATTAGTTTAACATTGGCAATCGTTGCACCTGCTTTACTAAAACCTGTTGAAGTTTTAACAAAATCAAGACCTGCTTCTTCTGCTAACTGACACGCTTTAATAATTTCTGTATCAGATAATAAGCATGTTTCTAATATTACTTTTACAATATGTTGCCCAGCTGCTTTTTTACATGCTGCCATATCGGCACGAACTAAATCATAATTATTTGATTTAAACTGACTAATATTAATTACCATATCAATTTCTGTTGCTCCATCGGCTAATGCCGTTGAAATTTCTGTCACTTTTGTTATGGTAGCATTCGCCCCCAATGGAAAACCCACCACAACACAAACATTAACTGTAGTATCTTGTAATAAATTATGCGCTAATTGAACATAAGTTGGATTAATACAAACGGATGCAAAATCATATTCTTTTGCTTCAGCACATAATTTTTTAATCTCTACTATAGTTGCATCTGGTTTCAATAAAGTATGGTCAATATATTTATTTAATTTCATTTAATAATTCTCCCTGTTGTTCTTCATTGATTTGAACTGCTTCTAAAACACGAATCACCGCAATTGAGTAATCAATAACCGCTTCATTTCCAAATAGTCTCACTATTTATTATATTAATTATATTAATAAAATACTGTAATTCATAGTACATTTTATTATTATGTTCTGATCCTAATGGTAAAACTGTTGTTTGATTTGTAAGGCTATTATATTTTGTAATTGCTTCTAATTTTATTAGATTAGTAACATTAATTGTAGTATCATAACTTAAAATTTCACTAGGACTAATGCCTGTCGATGCTTTTGAACAAACAATACTAGTTAAAATATTATTACTATGTTGTAAAAGAACAGCATTATTAATATCAACACCATTCTTTAACTTATGACTCGTTGCTTTAACATCTTTGACCGGTCCAAATGAAAGCAACTGCTAATTCAACAGGATAAATTAACATATCATATAAAGAACCTTTTCCTAAAGTCTCATCAAAAACAGAGTTATATTGGTCTAATAAAACTTCTTTCATTCGACTTGAATACTGGTTGCAATGAAAACAAGCTAAAAAAGGTTTAATTTTATTAACATTTGTTTGTAAAATTTGATAAGCTGGCAAATGTAAGAGTTTAAAAGCTTCCATCAAAAAAACATTATTAATTTCTGCTATTTGTTTTAATTCAATTAATTCATGTGCAAAAAAAGTTGCCGGTTTTTCAACTAAAACATGCTTTTGTTATTGCAAAAAATACTTTGCTTGTTGATAATGAAAACCATTTGGTGAAGCAATATAAATAATATCAATATAATCTAACATATCTTCAAAATTATCTACAATATGGACTAATAAATTATTTTTTGAAGCAAAAAACTTAGCTTTTTCTAAACTACGTGAATAAAGGGAAGTAATTTTAACTCCTTGTACATCACGACAAGCATCAATAAATTCACTCACAATATTGCCTGTACCAATGGTTCCAATCTTTAACATAAAAGCACCTCACTATGTACCTTTCATTTTTGTTAAGTGTTGGTAAATTAGTTATTTCATATCAACATTAAAAATAATTGGTCGTATAAATAATTATAGGGTAACTTATATAATTTAAGAAATTAGAACACTTTAAGCATTCCACTTACACTATCATTTTAACTCAACCTATTTTATTGTCAATATTTATCTCGTAAATTTTTTATTTTTATTATTTTTACACACTAAAAAATAATTTTTATTTAATTCACATTTTTAAAATTAATAAATTAAAAACTAAATACTTAAATTTTGAATTTTAAGAACTTCAACTAAATTATTTTTATTAATTACAATATTTTTCATTTCTTTATTATTTTTCATATTTGTTTCACTATTAGTTTTAATCATTGAAGCAGTTAATAAATTATTAAAAGTTAATTTATTATAAATTTTACCTCCTCTACCTTTAACACTTTTTGCTTTCGAAATATCACCTTCCATATGACAACCAATATTATTGGAGAGAATTTGATTACGAATACCTTTTTCATTATTTTTAATATATTTAATTGTTTTTAATAAATAACTTCGTTTATTTCCAATAATATATGGCAAAAGAGAATTTAATAAATCTAATAATTCATCATATTTGCCATTATAAAAATAGTGTTTTGCTATATTATATTTTATTTCTTGCATTTTATTTCTTTTTCGATATGATCATAAATGTTCAATTTTTTTAACTAAATGATACTTATCTAAACTTACATCAAGAATATTATCTTTAAATTCTTTTGCAATAGCATTAGCAATAGTTTCAATATAATTTGCACCATCACCCAAAACTAAAATCTTTGTATCTTTTTTAATATTATAACTATGCATTGCTTCAATAACTTTATTTGTAAACACCTTAATATTTAGTTAAATTTTTAATTTTATGTGTAATATTATTCATTTCGAAAACACCTTTTTTATTTTCAATTACTGGTCTTTTTTCAGTTGATTTTTCCTTATCAAACCCAGTATGTATACTAGAAATTAATATATGTTCTTTTAGTTTTTCTTTGGTTTTATCATCTCGCATAGTTTGAAATGTACCATCCGCTTGAACATATATAGTATCTCCAGTAATATCTATTTTATTACTTTGATTAATATGAATATAGTCAATTTTATCTAAATCAATATTCTTATAAATATTTGATATTGTCATATTACTAACTTTTGAATCCGCAACTGTATCTATAACATCACTATATCTTTTTCCATCACCCATAAATGATAATATTTTTTCTCGTAATGAATTTTTTGTTCTTTGTCATTTTTTAATTCCCAAATATTCGTCTAACAAAAAAACATATACATTTCTTTTTAAAATTTCATCAAAATAATAATATCTTCTTCGCGGAATAGTTACATGGCATCTTTTTGTTATTATAGTTTTATTTCTTTTTTCTTTTATTTTATATTTTTGATATTGTGGATCTTCTTTTGTCATTTTAAACAATTCATCATCTTTTTTAATTAATTTTTTAGTAATATCTTCAATATATTTTTTATCATTTTCTTTTTCAGCATCTTTAAAAAAATCGATATTTGTAATCATTTTAGCATTTCCACTTTCTAATTATTATCAAATAATACTCACACACTAACTCTAATTTAAATATTTGTCAAATTTAATTTTAATAAAACAAGATTAAAAATAATTTTGTAATTGGAGGCGATAATTAATATTATTAACTATCTTAATTTTTATTAAAACAAACAATTATGGTTATCCCCATATGTATGGTAAAAAAATAGAAGTTAAAAAATAAATAATATTAATTATTTTAACAAGTAATGCAAGAAATCTAATAATCATCCCAATCTTCATATCTTCCTAAAACAGCTCTAAAAGAGTTTATATATAATGTCAATAGAAATTGAAAAAAAATATTCAAGGAAGAAAGGAAATAAATAATATGAAAAAACTTTTAGGATTATTAGGAACAATTATGGTAACTGGAAATGCAATACCATCAGTCATTGCAGCAGCACCCAATCGAAAACACAGTATTAAAAAAAGACAAAATAATGAAAACGCATTAACTACCCAAAAAACGAAAGATGACCAAAAATATCAATTTTCAACAACTTCAGATAGTAAAGTTGATATTATTNAAAAAGAAATTACTTTAAATGAAAATTATTCTGATAATATTCAAAAAATGTTACAAGAACTTATTTATGAAAATTATATTGATCCATTAAGAAGTATCAACATGGGTGGACTTATAAGTAAAGAGCTTGATAATAAAAAAATTATTTCTAAATTAGAAGAACTAGAGCCCAAAATGGCTAATTGATTTAAAAATCAACAAAATAACAAAGATAAAATATTAATATTGACATTAAAAAATAGTAATAGTAAAAGTATAAAATTAGTAATTAATTTAAATAATTTTTACTTATTAGGATTTATTAATAATCAGAATCAATATTTTTATTTTGATGATGAATTTTTAAAAAGAATAGAACAAATTAATCAAGAAGAAATCACAAAGCTTAATGATTTAAATGATAAATTAAATAATTTAAAAGAAAATAAACTTTTATTTAATGAAAAAAAAGTACAAGAATATTTACAACAAAAAAATGAACTTATTCCTCTTAAAGCAAAAGAAAAAAATAATAAAAAATTAAATTATAATAATGAATTAAATTCCTTAAATAAAAAAATTAGTAATTTACAGGGTGAAAATTTAAAAGATGATGAAGAAAAAATTAAAAATATAAATAATGCAATAATTAAGAAATATAATTGTCAAAAGATTAATTTAAATTATACAGGAGCATATTCAGAAGATGGATTAGTTGCTGTAATAAAAGAAAAAGACAAACCAACTATGGGAAAAGATATTATTCTTTCGAAAGATACTTTAAATAATGCAATTGCAAATTTAGCAAATTATAATAATAAACAAAATGAAAACATTAAAAATGATTTAGTAAGACTAATTTTTGTTACAAGTGAGGCAATGAGATTTCAATGTGATGAAAAAACTTTAGAAATTTTTGCAAATATTGAAAATAATGATGAATTAGAGAAAATAATTGCTGATAATAAAAATATATTAATAAATATTCAAGAAAAAATATTTATTGAAAATCAAACAATAAATTGGAAAGATTATACATCACAATTAAGAGGTGATTGAAAAAAATATTCAGAACAATTCAATAAATTTAGAATAGAAATTTGAGAACAATTAAAAAAAATCAAAAAAATAAGTAATTTTATGTCTGAAAATGAAGATAAAATTAATGAAATTTTTAAAAATAATGATGATTACGGAAAAATATTAAGTAATATAAAAAAGTTATTTAATGATTCAGATAAAATAAAATATAATGATTTTTTAGAACAATTTACAGAAATAAAACTACGGGAAAGACAATTAAAATTAATTAATTTTTTTAAAAAAAATACCAGCAAGCTAGAAAATAAATTATCTAATTTAAATATTTTAGAAGAAAAAGAAAAAATAATTAAAAATTTTAAAGAAAAATATACTGAAATTAAAAATGAAAAAATAGATTTAAATTTAAATGATAATAACAGTGCTTTTTTATTTGCTGTTATTCAAAATAATTTAGATTTTATTAATTTTTTATTAAAAATAAATAAAGATATAGAAATAAAAAATGTTGAATGATTAGATAAATGAACAGCCCTACATTTCGCGGTACAAAATAATAATTTAGAAATTGTTAAATTATTATTAGAAAAAGGCGCTAATGTTGAATTAAAAAATGTTGGTAATTTTACTCCATTGCATATTGCAGCATATAATAATAAAAATAAAGAAATTGTTGAGGAACTAATTAAAAAAGCTGAAAAATTATATGGTAAAAACTCTGAAGAATTTAAAAAATTTATAAATTCACAAACTAGCGAGAATACTGATAAAGTTACTCCATTGCATATTGCAGTACAAAATAATAATTTAGAAATTGTTGAATTATTATTAGAAAATTATGCTGATGTTAACGCAAAAAATAAAGATAATGCAACGCCTCTACATTTTTCTGCAAAAAAAGGAAATAAAAAAATTGTTGAATTATTAATTGAAAAAGCTGAAAAATTATATGGTAAAAACTCTGAAGAATTTAAAGATTTTATTAACGCAAAAAAAAGCAATAATGGTAAAACACCACTACATTTTGCCATAGAAGAACGGAAAAATGGGATTGTTAAATTATTATTAGAAAATCGTGCTGATGTAAATGCAAGAAAAACTAACAATGGTAAAACACCACTACATTTTGTGGCAGAATATAGTTTTACCAATAAAATTATTAAAATATTAATAGATAAAACCAAAGAAAAATATCAAAATGAACTTGAAAAGTTTAAAGAATTTATCAACGCGCAAACTTGAAACAAAAAAAAGACAGCTTTACATTATGCAGTACAATATGGTCATACAGATATTGTGAAAGAATTATTAAATCAAGAAAACATTGAGATTAATGTTAAAAATGAAGATAATAATGATACCCCACTACATATTGCCGTACAAAACGGTCATCTATCAATTATTAAAATGTTAATAAATAAAGCCAAAAAATTACATAAAGATAACCCTAAATACTTTGAAGAATTTATCAACTCAAAAAATAACAATGGTAAAACTCCTTTAGATCTTGCTGAAGAAAAAAATGAAAACAATATTTATCAAGAAACAATTGATTTATTAAAAAAACATAATGCTGTTAAAGGAAAAAAATCAGACGAATCAATGCAAATTGATTCAAATGAAAAAATAATGACAGAAACTATTGGCACACAAAACCAAAATATCAACATAACAAATCAAGAAAATTATGAAGTACCTAAAAAAATGAGTAGAATTGATAATGAATATGAAAGTAAACAAAAAAAAGAAATATATGGTTTATATATTAATAAAATTAAGGATAAAGATGAGGCAACATCTTTACATATAGCAATAAAAGATGTCAATAAAGATATGGTAGAATTTTTAATTACTAAATTAGGTGCTGATGTAAATGCAAGAAAAACTAACAATGGTAAAACACCCTTGCATTTTGCCATAGAAGAACGGAAAAATGAAATTGTTGAATTATTAATTAATCAAGGTGCTGATGTAAATGCAAGAAAAACTAACAATGGTAAAACACCCTTGCATTTTGCTGCACAATATAGTTATACAAATAAAGTTGTTAAGTTATTACTTGATAAGAAGGCTGATGTCGAAAAAATACATAATGATAAATGAACAGTCTTACATTATGCAGTACAATATGGTCATACAGATATTGTGAAAGAATTATTAACAAATAAAAATAGTAAAAACAAAATTGATATTAATTTTAAAAATACGAAAACAAAAAATACAGCTTTACATATTGCGGCACAAAACGGTCATCTATCAATTGTTAAATTATTATTAGAAAATCGTGCTGATGTAAATGCAAAAAATTCGGATAATAAAACTCCTTTAGATCTTGCTGAAGAAAAAAATGAAAACAATATTTATCAAGAAACAATTG
>NZ_RXFY01000044.1:0-8200 GCF_044714355.1 Spiroplasma sp. ald
ATTTATCAAATTTCATAATTTTAGATTCCTATAATTTCTATTTTAAATATATTTTATAGGAATTTTAAAATAACTAGGTTATGCAAGAAGTCTAATAATTAATGATGGTTGTGTCATTTCAGGGGGAATTTCTTCACCTAATAAATCTAAGATTGTCGGAGCAATATCAGCAATTGCCGGATTATCTTTTCGTAATTGTAACCCCTCTTTTGTAATAATAATTGGAACCAATTGTGAAGTGTGCTTTTTATTAGGACCCCCTGTTTCATCAATCATAATTTCAGCATTTCCGTGGTCAGCAGTAATAATCATAATTCCGTTAACTTTCTCAATTGCTGCATAAATTTTGCCAAGACAATCATCAATAGCTTTAACTGCTTCGATTGCGGCTGGTAAGATTCCAGTATGCCCAACCATATCACAATTTGCAAAATTTAAAATAATAACATCAAATTCATTTCGATTAAGTTCAGAAATTAATTTATCAGTAATTTCATACGCTGACATTTCTGGTTTTAAATCATAAGTTGCTACTTTTGGTGATGGAATTAAATCTGCTGAAGCCCCTGGTAATGTAATTTCGGCTTGTGTTGCTAGGCCATTTTTAAAATAATCTTTTCCACCATCAAAGAAAAATGTAACATGAGAAATTTTTTCTGTTTCAGCAATTCGCAATTGACGGTAACCTTTTTTACTTAATCATTCTCCTAAACCATTAATAACTTCAATTGGCTTAAAAGCAACATGTTTTGAAGCAACTGTTTCTGCATATTCCATCATTGAAACAAAATAAATATCATATAATTTTGGCATAAAATAAGTTTGTGCATCATTACCCGGAAAATTAGGATTTGTTAAAGCCGAAGCTATTGCAATAGCACGATCAGGACGAAAATTAGCAAAAAATACAGCATCACCTGATTTAATATAACCTCTTGGAGTATTAATATTATATGCTGGCATTAAAAATTCATCATTACGGCCAGCTTGATATTCACAGTCAATATATTCTATTGGGTCACTAAATTCCGAGCCTTTTCTTGAAACTAAAACATCATAAGCAACCTGCACTCGGTCATATTTTTTATCACGATCCATTGCGTAATAACGACCACCAATGGTTGCAATTTCGCCAACTTTTAATTCGTTTTGTAATTGTTGAAATTGTTTAAGATAAATTTTAATACATTCTGGTTTCGTATCACGTCCATCACCAAAAATATGCAAGTAAATTTCTTTTACTCCTTCTTGTGCTGCTAATTTATAAGCAGCAAAAATATGGTTTAAATGTGAATGAACACCACCATCTGAAAATAATCCCATAATATGAAAAGCACCATTATTTTTTTTTGCAAAATTAATTGCAGCTAAAAGTTCTGGATTTTGATTAAATGTTCCATCTTTAATTGCTTTATTAATTAAAGTTAATGATTCATATTTAATGCGACCTGCTCCTAAATGAATATGTCCAACTTCAGAATTTCCCATTTGTCCTTCTGGTAAACCAACTCATTCTCCTGCCGCATGTGCTGAGACTCATGGATATTTTGCTTTTAGCTTTTCAACATTGACCATATGCCCTTGTGTTACAGCATTTCCTTTTGAATCAGGTGCAATCCCTCACCCATCAAGAATTGCCAATAAAATTGGTTGTTTAACTTTCATTTTATTATTTCTCCTCTTTTTCTCTTTTCTTAACAATTATATAATTATTTTCTATTATTGAGAATATATTTTTCAATCATTTTTGCAACACCACCTGTTTCAACGGTTGTCGTTACTTCTTTTGCTATTGCCTTGATTTGTTCTTGACTATTCTCCATTGCAATTCCCAATCCTACATTTTTAATCATTCAATAATCATTCATACTGTCACCAATTGCCATCATTTCTGATAAAGCAATATTCCATTGGGATGAAATTCATTTCAAACCAGCTAATTTACTAATTTCTGGAGCATTTATTTCTGCTGTTCCTGAGGCATCAATTGCAATTTCAATATTTTGCCCACGAGCTGCAATAATAAAATCGTCGTTTTCATGAACATCCATTACAATACATTTATAACTTTTATTTTGAATTGTTAATGCAGAATCATATTGAATAAACTCTCCATCAAAAAATGCTAATTCAGGATTATTTTCAGCAACAGGATTAAAATTAACAATAACTTTGGTTAAATCATCAGTATAACATCATAATTTTTTATGATATTTTTCTGCCAATTGGAATAAAAAATTAACTTGAGAAGTAGACAAGGTTTGTTGATGAACAATTGTATGTGTCTTAATATCATAAATACATGCACCATTAAAACCAATAAAGTATTGATGAAAATAATCCATTTTTACTTTAATAGCTTCTGATAACGAAGTTAATACTGGTCGTCCTGTTGCAAAAATAATTCGTACCCCCATTTCTTGTGCTTTAATAATTGGCATAATATTGGCCTCGTGAATCCCTTGATGAAATGAACAAGCAGTTCCATCCATATCTAATGCAATTAATTTAATTTTAGTCATAATTCCCTACTTTCTATTAAAATCTCATAATTATATTGTAAAAGAAAAAACCATATTTTTAAATATGGTTTAAAAATTAAATTCTTAAACAAGAATTATCCCTTAAACAACTGCATTTGCATTTTCAGTTGCTACTTCATCTTTTAAAAGTCAATCTCTTAATTGCGGACGAAAACCATAAATAGCACTTATACAACCACCTAAAATCGCTAAAACAATTAAAATAGTAATAAAAACATTTAATCAAGGACGTATTTTCTTTGCACAATTTTTACATTGACATTGAATTTTTTCAATATTTGCTTGATGTTTTTTGCTATTAGTTCCTTTTTGCTGCTTATCATCAAATAAATCGGGTGGTCACGGTATTCCAATATTCATATTTTTACCAAGTCCAACTTTAATATTTGGATCAATTGGGGCATTTAAGAAATCTGATGGTTTAATTGAAGTACGATTTTGCATATTAGCAATTCGTTCAGCAATCGTTTGAAATTGAGTTTCTTGTCCCGATAATTGTTGTGAATTTTCTTGCATAGTATTTATTTGTTGGTTATTTTGTTGTCCTCAATTATTAACATTAGGAGAATATAGAATATTGTTCATTTACATTTTGTTGTTGATATTGCGACGCTGATTGAGCCCCTTGGTTAGTATAAGTTGATTATAATTTTGATTAGGTCCGTTCTGCTGCTGATACTGTGAACCAGGATTTGATTATTGATTAAATTGCTGTGGTCCAATATTTTGCGGTGGACGTTGCATTAAATTTTGCTGTTTATATTGTTGTGATAATTAAGCCCCTTGGTTAGTACTAAGTTGATTATAATTTTGACTATTACCATTTTGTTGTTGATATTGTTGTGAACCAATATTTCTTGTTGATGAATATTGTTGTTGCGAAATATTTTGTCCGACCTGTCCAGATGTTACTGGATTATAATTTTGATTAGGTCTTTTTTGTTGATAATTTTGTTGTGAAACATTAAAATTATTTTCCTAGTTAAGAGAAGTTTGCTGTTGGTTACTTTCTGGCTTGTTGCCTAAACCATTGTTAAAAGAATGTTTAAAATTCATTTTATGCCCTTCCATTTCATCAATAATTACATACTCTTTATTTTTGTATAGTAATTATAACATAAAAATGGCCGCAATTTTAGGATAATATTGCTTTTGTAAAAACATTATTAATAATTACACTTGGTCGTTTATTATTATATAAAATATCATATAAAGCTTCAAATAAAGGTAATGTAATATTATTTGCACGCGCATCTAACACAATTGTTTTACAAGTTAAAACACCTTCTACTGTTTTTACTTGCTCTGATAAAACTTTTTGAGCATCATCAACTTGAGCAATTGCAAAACCAAGCGAATAATTTCGTGATTTACTTGAGGTAGTTGTTAAAATTAAATCAGCTAATCCTGCAAAGTTAAAAAAAGTTTCAATTTGAGCTCCTTTTGTTTTGGCAAAAAGTTGAATCTCATTTAATCCCATTGTAATTAATGATGCTTTAGCATTATCAGATTCATAAAGACCATTAAAAATTCCTGAGGCAATTGCTACTGCATTTTTTAAAGCAACCGCATATTCACTACCAATCACATCCGTATTAGCAAAAGTAACAAAATATTCATTATTAAACAAATCACGAATTTCTTGCGCAATTACTAAATCCTGTGAAACTGCCATAATACACGTTGGTTTTCGTTGTAAAACTTCTTTTGCAATGCTTGGACCATAAATACCTGCATATGCTTTTAAAATTTTTGGATTTATTAATTTTATAATTGATTTTGATAAAACTTCGTGTGTTTCAGGATCTAATCCTTTAGCAACATTAATAATAACAACTGGTTTTGTTACTGTTTGATTGATTTTCTCAATTATTAATTTAATAGCAACAACAGGAATTCCTAAAATAATATATTCAGCATCTTCAACTGCTTCAGCAAAATTTGTTGTGGCCTTAATTTCTTTATTAATTTTTAAATTACCAAAAAAATGACGATTTAAATGTTCGTTGTTAATATCATTAACTTCTTTCTTATCAATTCCATACATAATAACGTTATGATCATTATCTGTCAAAACATTTGCTAAAACTGTCCCATATGATCCTGTTCCAATAACAGTAATATTTTTTTGTGTTTTTTTCATCATAATTTTCCTCGTTACTTTCTCTCTCTAAATAATATTTTAATTGGTACTCCCTCAAATCCAAAATATTCTCGAAGTTGATTTTCAAGAAACCTTTTATAAGAAAAATGAAGATATTTTGGATTATTACAAAACATAATAAAAGTTGGCACAACACCTTCAGGCTGAGTAGCATAATAAATTTTTAAACGCCTACCATTAAAATCTGGTGGTGGATTTAACAATTGTGCTTTTACTAAAATTTCATTTAGAACACTAGTTTTTACTCGCTGCGTTAAAACAACATAAACTTCATCAATTGTTTGAAATAAAATATGTAATCGTTTTTTTTCTAAAGCAGAAACAAAAACCATTTTCGCATAATTTAGATATTTAAAATATCCACGAATACTTTGTTCAATTTTTTTCATTGACCGTTCATTTTTTTCCATTACCGCATCTCACTTATTAACTACCAAAATAATTGGTTTATTTTGTTCAAATGCAATACCAGCAATATTTGTATCTTGGTCAGTAATAGGAACTGTCCCATCAATAATTAATAAAACAAGATCACTTCGTTCGATTGCACTAACAGCACGAAGAACACTATATTTTTCTAATTTTTCATAAACTTTCCCTTTTCTACGAATTCCAGCAGTATCAATCACAGTATAAAGTTGATTATTCCGTTTAAATGATGTATCAATTGAATCTGTTGTTGTTCCTGCAATTGGTGATACAATGACTCGTTCTTCACCTAAAATAGCATTTGTTAAAGAAGATTTTCCAACATTTGGTTTACCAATTAAAGAAAAATGAATTCCTTCTGTTTTTGGTTGAACTGGAATTTGATCTAAATGAGAAATTACTTGGTCTAATAAATCACCAATTCCAATTCCATGAGTAGCAGATACAGCAATTGGCTCACCAAATCCTAATGTCATATATTCATACAATTCACTTTCTTTTTCTTGCTTATCATATTTATTAACAACTAAAAGAACCGGTTTTTTAGCACGATATAGTATTTTTGCAACCATTTCATCATCTGGGGTAATTCCTTCTTTGTACGATAAAACAAAAATAATAATATCAGCTTCTGCAATTGCAATTTCTGCTTGCATTTTAATCTCTTGTGCAAACATTGCCGTATTATTTAATGTAATTCCCCCCGTATCAATTATTAAAAATTCTCTTGTTAATCATTCTGAGAAAGCATAAATTCGATCGCGTGTTACACCAGGAGTATCTTCAACAATTGCAAGGCGATTTTTAATAACACGATTAAATAATGTTGATTTCCCAACATTTGGACGCCCTACAATTGCAACAGTTTCTTTTTGTGCCATTTATTTTCCTGCTTTCTTATAATTACATACTATTTCATAAATTTTAGTTACCGTTTGTTCAAATGTTAACTTACTACTATCCACAATAACTGCATCAGGAGCAATTTTTAATGGTCCAACCGCTCGGGTTGTGTCAACATAATCTCGTTCTTTTAATTTAGCAGTAATTTCTGCCAAATTATTCGGAACAATATGGTTTTCTTGATTTTGATTTCATCGGCGGTTAGCTCGCGCTGTAATACTCGCTGTTAAGTAAATTTTCACTTCAGCATCAGGAAGAACAACAGTAGTAATATCTCGTCCAACAACAACATTACCTTTTTTAATCACTAATTTTTGTTGCAGGCAAACCATTGCTGCTCGAATAAAATCAAGTCCAGTAATTTTGTTGATATTATCCAGAACAAGATCAGTTTGCAACTTATCAGTAATATCTTTTCCATTGACATAAACACGGTTATTAATCACTTGATAATTAAAGTTTGTTAATTGTGCTTGTAACTGATGATGATTTGTAAAATCAACTCCAACTTTTACACAAAAATAAGTAAAAGCACGGTAAGTTAACCCAGTATCAATAAACTGATAATTTAGTTTTTTGGCCAATTCATAACCAGCAGAAGATTTTCCACTACCAGCGGGGCCATCAATCGCAATATTTATTTTCATCATCTACTCCTATTTTCTATAACATAAAGATTAAAACTAAACAAATAGCTAATAAAACAACAAGCAAAAGCATAGTACTAAATAACATTTTATAACCTGGTTTTATTTTTCGATAAACAACTAATACATTATTATGTTTTTCTTCTAAAAGAGCAATTGATTGTTTTAGCATTTCTGCTGTTGATCGTTGATCATTTTTACGCATATGTGCAATTGTACTAAATTCAATATTAGCTGAATTAATTTTAAAATCACTATTTTCTGCTTGAATTTTATCACTTACTCGATGATAAGTAATTTTTTCTGCTAAAATACTTTCTAAAATTGCTTGATATTTTTTATATGTTGGTTTATTTAACAATGTTTCAGCAATTAAAATATTATGCATAACATCACCAGCATCTTGGTCATTTTTTTGATTAGTTTGAATTGTTGCTTTAGTTGTATTAACAACTTGTTCTAGCAATTGTTGCAAATCATATTTAAAATCAGATGGGTATGGTTGTTCATCTGGGTTTTTATCCAAATATGCTTTTTCTCAACTAAATTCTTGTTCAAAATCTGATTTAACACTACCAAAAAAATTATCATCAATAGCGTTTAACTTCGCCATGTAACTATTAATGACTTGACTAGTTTGATTAATTTCTTGATCAATCTCAATCTCTTTCTTAATCATTTCACGTAGCTGGGCAAATTTCTCCATTCTAGTTTCCATGTTAAACCTCCAACTTTTTTAAACTACATTAAAATTATATATTATTATTAAAATTTTTGTTATTATTATTATTATAGTAAATAAATAATGGAGTGATAAATATGGCAGATCGTGATATATCAAAAAAAAGAACATATGTAAATACTGACTTATGTATTTCTTGTGGTAGCTGTATTATGATTGATGAAACTGAAACATTTTTTATGGATGATGATGGTTTTGCAAATACCATTGATAATGATAAGGAGTTAGTGGAAGCACAAATGGTGTGTCCAACAGCAGCAATTTTTATTAAAACATTAGAAGAATTTAAAGAAAATCGGAAAAGTAGTCTTGATACTGATTAAAAAAATGTTTTATAAAAATTATAAAACATTTTTTTAATAATTATTTTCTTGGCGAGTAAAATTAATTTTATTTTTTTTATTATAAACGGTAAGTAAATCATCTTCAGTAAATTTTAACTGTTTAGCAATTATTAAATACTGATTTAAAACTTTAAAATAAACTTTTGATATTTGATTTTTAATTAGTTCTGTTGCAACTGCAAAACAATCTAAATAAAGTTTTGTCAAATTAATATTTTCCTGACAATATTCATTATGGTATTGATATGTTTTAAAGTCAACGGTTAAACTATTACCAATACTAATTAAAAAATGAATTCCATCAATATATTCTTCTAATAAAATATCTTTTGCTGAAGCCGGTTTGACACTTCAATAGACTTCTTGCATAACCTATTAAAATAATTATAAATATTTTTAAAAAGATACTAATAGCAAATTATAATTTT
>NZ_RXFY01000045.1:0-8116 GCF_044714355.1 Spiroplasma sp. ald
TCTAATATTTTTGTTCTAGCTCATTGGCTAAATTAATTAATAGTTGTTTTATTTTATATTCTTTTTTATTATAAATAATTTTACCTTTTTGAATATTTTTTATTTCGTTATATAAGTATCGTCCTATATCTTTTTCACCAGGTGGTAAATTTGTAATTTTTCCATATTGGATTACAAATGCTTTAAAAAATGCTTCTTCTTTTTATTTTGCACTTCAATTGCTTTTCTTTGAAATTCATTAATTTTTGCTTCTGCTTTAATACTTTGTTTTTCCTTTGTGCTATCTTCAATATTATCTAATAATGTAGTATTAATTTTTTCTTTTAAAGTTTTAATAATTTTATTATTTTCACTCGTATTAAGCTTATTACCATTAAATGTATTACAAGCAAGTAAAGATGTTGTACTTATTGCTGACGAACCAAATATCCCTAAAATAGTTAATATTTTTTTCATATTTTAATACTTATTTTTCCTTTCTTTTTTGAATTTTTACATAATGCAACTGCTTATTCCATTTATAACTTTTTTAAGAAAAAACAAGAGTATTTTTTAATAAATTTCTTTTTTCTTAACATTAAAAAGATATCTTATATAAGATATCTTTTCTTATAATTTATATATTAAAACCTAAGACCCTATTCTTTTTACTGGTAGTTTATTAAAAATAAAAATAAAACTTAAAAATAACATTCCAATGATAATACTATAAAAATATATATAAGTTAATATATTTGTAGAAAAAGTAATTATTACTGGAATAATAATAATACCTAACAATAAACTAAAGATAGCATGCCCGAAGACATGTTCAATCATTAGACCTAAGGTTAAATGCTCAGTTCCAACTAAATTAATTATATTATTTTTTTGAATACGACTTAAATGCCCAAGACAACATCCTATTAAGATTTGACTTCCACCTAAACCAATTGTTAAATATAAAATATGCGATAATTGGGTTTGAAAGGGGAAGAAGGCAATTGTTAATCCTAATAATAATGCAATGGCAATTATAGCAATAATTGTATTACAAATAATTTGGTGTTTAATATTATTATTGTTTATTTTTAGTAAATATCCAAATAAATAACTTATTTTTCGAATAACATATAAACTACCTATCACTATAATCATAATTGCGGTGTTATTAAAAATTAAAATAGGAAGAATGTAACCAAATACTTCATTAATACTGTATAAAAAACTTGATGAATATAAATAACTTCAAAATTGTTTGTTTTTTTGGAGTACTTTTCAACTATTAGGATTAATTTTAAAAGTAATTTCTTCTGTTTGAATATCATGGTTGAAAAAAATTAAACTAAAGTTAATTAATGCTAATAGACTAAAATATCCTTGTAAGGAAATTTTGGCTGTTAATTCTGTTAAAAAGTATTGTATTAAAAAAGGAATTATAATTGTAACAACACTTCCTAAAATAAAATAAAGACTAGGGTTTGTTTTTAACTGATGTTTACGGGTATAACTACGGATAATTTCCATTGAAAAAGGAACCATTCCAGCAACAAACATTCCTGTACAAAAAAGCAGTAAGGGATAAAAATAAATAATTAAATTATTATCAAAAAAATTAACAGTCATTAATAACGAGAGAAAAATAAAAAGAAAAAAACTATTAATTTGAAGGATAAAGATATTACTCTTTTTCTTTTTAACTTTAGCCCATAATGGGGTAAAAAAGAACATTGCAGTGGGAACTAATAAGAAGAATCAAATTTTTGTTAAACCAAATTTATCAAAAATTGCAAATGGAATAAATGAAAATAGTGCTCCCATCAAGATTCCCTGAATTATTATTATTTTTCAATTTCGTAATTTATTTGTCATTTTTATTATCACATCCTTTGCTTTTTTATGGTATTTATCATATTATTGCTTTTTAGTGTAGGGTTTAAAAAAACTTTTCTTTTTTAACTTACTTTTTTAAAAAATTAGAGGACGTTATCACGACTTTTAAATAAATATTTAACCATTCAAGGGACCACTCTTTTTCTATTAATTTTTTCATTTCAACTTCATTAATTATAAATGAATAATCCAAAAAAAGTAAGAATTAATGGAATATTTTTCAAATTATTAAGTTCTTTCTTTTAATTCGTTGTACAATGATATTATGAGTATTAATTTATTAGTGTATAAAAAGGAGATAAATAAAATGAAAAAATCAATTGATACAATCAAAATGTTGGGAATTGAAGCAATTAATAAAGCAAATTCAGGCCATCCAGGAATTGTTCTTGGTGCTGCGCCAATGGCATATACTTTATTCACAAGACACTTAGTTTTTAACCCACAAGTGGATAAATGAACAAATCGTGATCGTTTTGTTTTAGCAGCAGGACATGGTAGTGCTTTATTATATTCGTTATTGCATTTATCAGGATTTGATCTTAATATTGATGATTTACGAAATTTTCGTCAAGTTGATTCAATTACGCCTGGTCATCCGGAATCACATTTAACGCCCGGAGTGGATGTGACAACGGGTCCTCTTGGCCAAGGACTTGCAGCAGCAGTTGGTTTAGCGTTAGCAGAAACGCATTTAGCAGCAAGATACAATACCAATAAATATCCTCTTTATGATCATTATACTTATGTTTTATGTGGTGATGGTGATTTACAAGAAGGAGTTACACAAGAAGCAATATCTTTAGCAGGACATTGAAAACTAAATAAATTAATTGTATTATTTGATTCTAATGATGTGCAATTAGATAATATGGTTAATGTTGCACAAAGTGAAAACATTGCTGATCGTTTTAAAGCAGCAAATTGAAATTATCTTTTTGTCAAAGATGGTAATGATATTGAAGCAATTGATCAAGCTATTATAAAAGCAAAAAAAAGTGATAAACCAACATTAATCGAAGTAAAAACAATAATTGGTGATGGGGCAACAAAACAAGGTACACCAGCAGTACATGGGGCGCCGTTAGGAAGTGATATTGAAACAGTTCGTAAAATGTTAAAATGAGATTATAAACCATTTGAAGTTCCTAGTGAAGTTTATAAGGATTTTGAAATCAATGTTAAACAACGAGGAATTAAAAAATATCAGGAATGATTAGAAATGTATCAAGGTCTTTGCAAAGAAAATTCTACTTTAGCTAAAGAACTTGATGATGCCGTTTATGGTAATTTTAATTTTAATCCACAAGATTTTCGTGATTTAAAACCAATTAAGCCACAAGCAACACGAATTAGTAGTGGGGCAATCCTTGACCGTCTTTCTAATATTATTCCAGCTTTAATTGGTGGTAGTGCTGATTTAAGTGGTAGTACAAAAGCAAAGGGAACTGATGGTGTTTATAGTCCTGAAAATCGATTAGGCCGTAATTTAGCTTATGGAGTGCGTGAATTTGCAATGGCAGCCATTAATAATGGAATTTATTTACACCGTGGATTAATTCCTTTTGCAAGTGGTTTCTTTGTTTTTGCTGATTATATGAAGCCAGCTATTCGTTTAAGTTCATTAATGGAAATTCCAGCTATTTATATTTTATCGCATGATTCAATTGCTGTTGGTGAAGATGGTCCAACGCACCAACCAATTGAACAATTAGCAATGTTACGTAGTCAGCCAAACTTAAATGTTTTTCGTCCAGCTGATTTTAATGAAACATTAGGAGCTTATCATATCGCTTTACAGTCAAAACATACTCCAAGTGTTATTTTAATTACACGACAAGATTTACCAGAATTAGAACATTCAAATGTTGAGGCAGTGAAAAAAGGAGCTTATCAAGTTTATGGACAAGAATATAATAATAATGTTGTATTGTTAGCAACGGGTAGTGAAGTTAGCATGGCGATTACTGTTGCAAACAAATTAGAACATGATAAAAAAATTAAAGTAAAAGTAGTATCAATGCCTTGTTGAGAATTATTTGAGCAGCAAGATGCTGCCTATAAACAGAAATTGTTAGAACCAACAGCTTTAATTGCGTCAATTGAATTAGGAGCAACCTTTGGTTGAGAACGTTATACTTCTAATGGTTTAAATTTTGGAATTAACACTTTTGGACAATCAGGATTATTTCAAGATGTATTAGAATATTTTGGTTTTAATGTAGAAAACATTGTTAATGCTATTAATAAAAAAATGCAATCATCATAAAAATGATAATTGCATTTTTTTATTGTTCTCTTGTTTATTTAACTATCATATTTTAAATAACGTTGTCAAAAAATGGGAGCTAAACTACGTAAAATAAAAGGAACAACAATTTGAATAATTGGATAAGTAAAAAGAAAACTATGAATAAAGTTATAAACAATGGCATATAATCAATTACTATAACCTGGTCAAACTGAATCAGGGAATAAAGTTGTTCAAATTAAAACACCAACTAATACTTGTGACAAGTAAATAAGAGTAATAATACTAAAACAAATAATAATATAATTAACATAAGTAATATATTTTTTGTCATTATTAATTTTAAAACGCATAAAACCTGCAATTGTTGGAATAATCATTGGAACAAAATAATCTAATAAATATGATCATGGTGAAACAATAAAATTTGAAGCAATAAATAGCAATGATATCATGGTACTAATACTCCCAGTTATAAGACCAGCGATTGCTGAGTGTAAAAAAGCAATAACTATAAGTGGAAGATATTTTAAACCAATGCCACCACCATATGGTAAGTTAGGCAATAATGTTTCTAAATATGCTAAAGCTAAGGTTACTGCTACAAACATCGCAATAATAACAATATCAAATGTTTTTCATTTTCAAATTCCTAAATTAATTAAAAATCGTTTTCGTTTCATAGTATTAGTAAATAATAAATCACTAACCTTTATTTCATAACTATAAATAATAATATTACTAATTAAATTAAGAATATTCAAACTAATAATATTTAAAATAATAAACTGAAACTTATAATTAATATATTCTTCATAATTTGTTAATCAAACACTTATTGCAGATATGATACTAAATATTAAACCAAGTCCACAAGTCATTAAACAAAAAACTCATATATTTTTAAAATATTGGTCATTATTTAAATGAAATAGTTTACTTAATCTTGATAGTGGTAAAATACTAAGCGTTATTAAAATACCAAGGTATAAACTTATGACAATAAAAATTGTTGCTTTATTGTATCATAAAATAATGTTTTGTTGGTTTAACTTAACCTTAAAAGATGGGGGTCTAACCATATAAGAAATCTCCTTACACAAATAATTTTGTAATTAACTTCTATGAAAGTGAGCATCAAATTAAATTTATTAAATTAAATAAATAACGAATTTGAACTCCTTACGCTAGTGTTAACTAGATCAGGTTCGAAGAGTATTTCTCAAACTTATGTTTTATAAGTTACCTCTGTCAATTACAATATTATCTTAACATTGTTGGAAAAAACTGCAAGAAATTTTAATAATTTATTATATAATAATGTATATGGAATTAGAGGCAAAGATATGTTTAAATGATGAAGACGAAAAAAAACTGAACAAAAAATAATAAATTTAGAAACAGCTAGTGCTTTTGATGATGAAATTGAAGCATTTAGTGGGGTTAATTTTAGTGATGAAAAAATTGACTTTAAAGTGCCACAATCAACACAAGTGATGGTAAATAAATCAGAAAATTCTGAAATTAGAAATACTGAACAACACATCAAACCATCGAACCAAGAGAATATTAATAATATTCATAGCCTTGTTCAAAATGCACGTCATCAAATTAATAAATACAAAGAAGAATATAATGTTAATGAACATGAAAATGTTTTAGAACGTTTAGAACAATTAAAAAAATTACGTGATAGTTCACAAGTTCAACCAAATGAATTTCAACAAATGCTAAATCAAATTAAAGAACGGAATTTTAATGATCGAATGGCATATATTATGGATCGCATTAAAATTTCTCATCGTGATGATGATAAGTTAGAGTTAGACCATAATGATGAACCATTAGAAGAGAATCTCCCAAAAGGGGTAAAAAAAAATAAAGTTACAATTACTGGTAATAAAAATGAAATTAATACTTTTAAACAAAACTTACAAAAAAAAATTGCTAATGATTTAAGTGAAATAGAAAATGTTACCATTACATTATCTATTAAACAATTTCAAGAAGTTGTGCGTGATACTGTCGAAGATGTTTTAGCTGAATTAGGAATTAAAAATAAAGATGAATAATTTTTATTTTGTTTGAATTTGCTGTTATTTTTGAATTGGGAGGAAGAATAAATGAAGATAGCATTATTTGGTGGTAGTTTTGACCCATTTCATACTGACCATTTAGCAATGATTAATCTTGTTAAAACAAAAACAGATATTGATGAAATTTGAATTATTCCAACAAATCAGAATCCTTTTAAAACACGAAAATTATCTCCCCCTACGGATCGTGTCGCAATGATTAATTTAGCAATCGCTGATTTAGTGGATGTTAAAATTAATTTAATTGAATTAGAAAATGCAAAGCCTAGTACAACATATGAAACTGTTTTAAAATTGCAACAGCAATTTCCTCATCATCAGTTTTATTTTATGATTGGTTCTGATCAACTAGCATCATTAAATAAATGAAACAATATTAATGAATTAGCAAGAATGCAAACTTTTATTGTTTTCCAACGAAATGAACCAATTGATCAAACAATTTTAAAACAATATCAAGCAATGTTACTTCCATTTCATAATAATTTACATTTATCATCAACAATGTTACGAGAAGGAAAAAACATTGCATTACAATTGCCAAATATTACGAATTATATTAATAATAATTTATTATATTTGCCAGAACGACTAGGCCAAAATATGGATAAGGAACGCTATCAACATTGTTTAAATGTTGGCCAAAAAGCGCGGGAATTAGCATTAGTTCATAAGTTAAATCCGCAAAAAGTTTTAATTGCTGGGACTTATCATGATATTACAAAACAATGATTAGAACAAAAACAAAAAGCATATCTAACAAAATATTTACCAACGTTTTTATCAGAGCCAATTGCTACTTGGCATGCTTATACTGGTTATTGCCATTTAAAATATGATTTATTATTTAATGATGAAGATATTTTATCAGCAATTAAATGGCATACTGTTGGTCGACCAGAAATGACTTTATTTGAAATGCTAATTTTTGTTGCGGATAAAATTAGTAGTGAACGAAATTATTTAAAAGTTGATTATTATCGAAAATTAGCCCAAAAAGATTTAGTAAAGGCATTTCAAGAATTATTAATAGTTCAATTTGAACGAGCAGTCGCGAAGCAAGGCCTTGAGCATTTAGGAAAAAATATACAATTGACTTATCAGCAGTGAAAAGAGGATAAATAACGTTATGAATTTAATTATTAGTGCAATGAAAGAGGAATTGGCAGCAACTTTAAATGTTTTAAAACCAACAATAGTTGATAAATATACCCAGATTGAAGTATATCAAAAAGATAATTGATTATTCGCAATTAGCAAAATTGGGTTAGTTAATGCTGCTATGACTTTAACAACCTTACTTAAAGATTATGCAATTAAAACAGTTTATAATCTTGGAACAATTGGGACTTTAAAACCAAATTTTAAACCATTATCAGTTTTAGCAATTACGGAAGCTTACTATACTTTTGCTGATGCCCAAGAGTTTGGTTATGCAATGGGGCAAATCCCTGGCGAATTACCTAGTTATTATAGTGATAAAAAATTAATAACTACAATTACAACAAAAATGCCACACATTCAAACAGCAGTTTTAGGCAGTAGTGATATTTTTATTGATAAAATAGAATATTTTGAGCATATTAAAACTAAATTTAAAAATAAGATTGATGTGGTTGATATGGAAGGTTGTGCTTTTTTTCAAGTTGCTTTAAATTATCAAATTCCAATTGTTAGTATTAAAATTGTTACAGATTATTTAAAAGCAAATAAGAAAAGTTCAACAATACAATTTAAACAAAATTTATCACAAGCAGAAATTTTAATTTGTGAATTAATTTCAGCAGAATTATTTAATAATCAAGAATAGACTTCTTGCATAACCTATTAAAATAATTGTAAATATTTTTAAAAAGATACTAATAGCAAATTATAATTTTAATTAATTATGTCTTTT
>NZ_RXFY01000046.1:0-8116 GCF_044714355.1 Spiroplasma sp. ald
TAATTTTTCATAATTTTATGAAAAATTACCGCGAGCCCAGATTAGTAAATAATAATAATTTAAATCAAATAATTTGACTTAGCCCCCCACTTAAAACCCTTATAAAATAAGGGTTTTTCATTGCTTGTTTCTCTATCGTCGTTTGTAACGCATTGAGTGTTATTTTCGTTGGTAAATGGTAATAAAAAATATAAAAATAAATTATTTATAATATTATTAATACAATAAATACTATTAATAGTATTTAAAGAAAGGAAAAAAATATGCCAAAATTAAAAAGTATTTTATTAGATAATAATTCTAATTTTGATAGTGTTTCGCAAGTTGACAAATTAGTTTCATATTCTAATAAAAAAGAATATAAGCAAAGACCACATCAATTAAAAATACCAACTATGACCTGTCCTATTAATTTGGTGGAAGCGTTTAAAAAAGAAGCACAAAGTAAAAGACTTAAATACACTACTTTGATGACGATTATTTTAGAAGAACGTTATTGAAAGGAAAACAACAACAATGAAAATGATTAGTTTTTGTAATAAAAAAGGTGGAGTTGGCAAAACGACCCTTTGCAAAAATGTTGCCTATAAATTCGCGGTGGATAATAAAAAAGTTTTAGTAATTGATTTAGACCCACAAGCAACTTTGTCTGTTCAATTTAGTAATAAAAATGTTGATAATAAAAAAACTTTTATTAATTTTGTGCCAGCATTAGAGATGGTTAAAATTAACCAAATTATTCAATCAACAAAATATAAAAATATTGATATTATTTTATGCTCAGAAGAATTAAATAGAATGAATGAAATTATTAAAAGCATTTTTAAAGAGAATGAATATTATATGGTTAGTGAAATGATTTATACAAAAAATAAAGAAATTTTTGACAATTATGATTATGTGTTGATTGACTACCCACCAACAATAAATGATTTTGCTATTAATTGGTTAATAATGAGTGATTTGGTTTTAATTCCAATTAATGATGGAGTTGGGAGTTATAAAGGAATTTTAGACCTAGAAAATACTTTAAACTTTATTTGTAAAAAAGAAAAAAGAGGAATGCCATCAATTAAAATTATATTCAATAATGTAAAAGATGATGAAAATACAAATTTAATTTTAAAATGAATTTCTGATAAAAAATTAAATAGTAAATTATTAGAAACATTTATTCAACATTCTAAATCATATGTTAAATCTGAAAATGAATTATCTAGTATTTGAGATAATCAACATTATTGACGCCAAAAACAAGCCTACGAAGAACTCATCAAGGAAATCAAATAACAATGAAAAAAATAGAGAATAAAGACACCAAAAAGCATAATTTAATTATTGTTGATGTTGATTTACAACAGTGTCTGAATTGTAGTTTTACGATTCAAAAAATTGATGAAGAATGATTTACTATCAATATGGGCGATAAAAACTGCCATAAATAAAGAATTATGTTATAATTTGCTTACCAAGATATTTTTTATCTTTGGTATTAGGTAAATTCCTATGCTACTAAATATCAACTGTATTAAATATCACTCTTCATTAATCTTCTCTTTTTAAAATAAAAAATTGCTTTTAAATAAAGCAATTGGTATAATATAATTGTGAAATTTAAAATAAATAAAATTAAGTGATAGTAATTTATCGTCAAATAAATTACTATCGTGGAAACACTAGTTAACACCTAGCGTTTCCACAGACAATTTTAACATATTTCTTGGTGGTTTTTTATGATACTGCTTTGAAATATGTTAGAAATTGCTTGTGGGAATAGTGCGGTGGTGCTATTCTCTTTTTTTGTTAAAAAGAGAATTCAGAAAGGAATATATGCAATGAAAAAATTACTAAGTATCTTAACTATATCAACCTTGACAGCAAGCGTTCCTGCGCCGTTGCTGGCCAATGCACCACTAACTCGTGTCAAACGCGATGTTGGGACAACTGCCAAAGATGTCACAACTGGATTTGATATAAAAATAAAAGGTATTGAATATAAAAATTGAGAAAAACTTGAAGCAGTTACAAAACCATTTAGTAAAATTGATAATAAGTGATATATTGTTATATGGCATGGAAAAGATAGTAATAATTGACGAATAAAATCTTTTCAAAACATTAATTATTCAGATATAAGAAAAGTTTTAGATAGTCAAGGTAATTATGAATTAGCATTAACAAGAGTGGGCGATAACTTATTTATAAATAAAGCAGGTTCAATAAGCGATGTTATAAGTTGAAATAAAGATAATGGTACATATTTTAAATCAGTTTATTGTTGAAATGGTGTTAATAAACCAATAACACCAGAAATTGATAGTAATGGGAATATAATTAATTGAAATATTGATAAAACACCATTTCAACAAGGAATTTCGTTTTCACTTGTGGATGGTTCTAAAACGGCGACTTGGTCTAACGCTGGTATGCGTTTAACGGTTGATGGGGAAACAAACATCAATATTGATAACCCAAATGTTACAGAAGTTTTATGAAATGGTGCTAAACAAAATATGTTAGACCACAAAGTAAATATCAATGTTAAACCTGAAACTAGTGAAAAGACCCATAAATTAGTTATCAAATATGATATTCGTGGAACAAAATACACGAGCGAAGACATTGATGTTGTTATGGCGGCAAAAATAGAACCGACAAAGCAAATTGTTAAAGAAAATCTAAGTGAATTAATTAAAACGACTGATTTAGGTAATATCTTAGATAACAACGATGACACTATCAAAGCAAAAATAATTCAAAAGAATTCGCTTGCGATCGATTTTTCACAAATTAAAATTACTGATAAAACGGAATTACATAAATTAACAGCGAGCGATTATCCTACACTATCAGATTTGTTTGTTTTAATTGAAAAACAAGAAAAAAGCGAACAAAACAAATCGCATTTATACAATGTTTTATGAAAACTCGCTAAAGGAGCCGATGGTTATTTGTGAAACGGAATAAGTACCTTGTCGCTAAAAAGTGATTTAATTGTTTTTGATACCCACGAATTAACAGCAAACAAAAACCGACAAAATGCTCAATTGTTTTTAATGCTTTCCTTTTTGGATAAGTTTGTAAAACAAAACAAAGCCAAAAACCAAGCATTACCAATTGCTGAACAACAATGAATTTGCATTGCCATTGATGAAGCTCATTTATTAATTAATGAAAATAATACCTTGGCGTTGAATTTCTTGTTTGAAATGACAAAACGTATTCGGAAATATAACGGTATTTTGTATATTATGACGCAAAACATCAATGACTTTATGGGCAATGCAAATATTAAAACGCAAGCGCAAGGAATAATAAACAACTGTTTGTATCGGTTTGTTCATCATTTAGCTGCGAGCGATTTACAAGATTATGATAATTTAATTGCCTCAAGTGGGCGGTTAAATCAATATCAAAAAGATACGATTGTAACTGCTCCAACGGGAACATGTCTGTTTTCGATCGGTGCTAATAACCGAATGCTGTTAAATGTTGAAGCAAGCGAAATAGAACAAGAAACTTTTAGTTAGGAGATAGATTTGTGCGTAAAATAAAACACCAATATCAAAAACTTAATAAATTTCAAAAAGTAGTCTTTTGAATTATTTTTTCTGTATTAACTTTTTTCTTGTTTGTTGCTTTAATTAATATTCCTATTTCGCTTGGCTATGCGGGGATAAAACTAAAATCGATTACTTGACAAACTTTTTCAACTGTTTATGCCAAAGATATTTGCTTTAAAATTTCAGCAATTATTGGCATTATCGTTGTGATGGTGTTTATGGGGTTTATTGGTTATCAGAAATGACAACATTTTGATATATTTGCTTATGAACAAAAGAAAAAAGCAAAACAAAAAGAGCAAGAATTTAAACAAATTCCACAAAGCAATTTGCTTAATTTAAACAAAAACTTTGGTTTAATAAAATCAAATTTAATTCAACATACTTTATTGTTCGGAAAAATCAAACAACGACATTATCTTATCTGCTAAAATAACCTTATCTTTATTGGCAAAAGGGTTATATTTTGTGTTACCACTAATTTCTCAAATAAAAGTATTGGAGTCTAGTTGTTTAACTTTATCAATTAAATCAATATCGCCTTTACCATCAATAATGATAGTTGTTTCACAAAATTTAAACCTTAACTCTTTTATAATTTGCATTAATGTTGTTGTTTTACCGCTCCCCGTTGTTCCAACCAATAAAGTATGTTGGTTTAATTTATCTTTATTTAGGGCGGTAAACTTATCAAGTAAAACATTACTGTTTTGTCATTGTTGAATTTTATTCACAACTTTGTTACGAGTATTTAACAATCTAGTTAAGTATGATGTACTTTTTAAAATCAGAATAAATCATATTCAACTTTTAATAAAAATATTAATAAACTCATATTTAGCATTTTTGTTATCAAACCACGCCCCGATTTTATTTGCAATTAAGTAAACACAATAATCTAAAATTGCATATAACAAAACAAATAAAGGTAAAAACTGCAACTCAATAACAAACAAAGAACCCAAGATATTTCAACCATCTCAGTTATAAGTTAAATTCGGATGGAGGATATTTTCTGTTAAACAAATACCAACCGCCAAAATCATTGCTAAGGTTAATCAAGTAATCGCATTAAGATATTTTTTATCGCGTAAACTTTTCAATTTAATATATATTGTTTGCGTGATTAATCAACTTGGCAACAAATATAATAAACAAAGTAGCGGAATAAAAAGCAAAAACAATAAGATTAAATAATATCCAAGTTTTATCAATGCGACAAGAAAATTTATCATATCTTTATATCCCTCCTTTCTGCAAATAAAAATGGAAATAATACCACTGCACTATTTCCATAAACAAAATTATAATAATTGATATAACACATTCTAAGTTAAATAAAATATGTTAAAATTGTCAGTGGAAACACAGAGATTTAAACTAGTTTTGTGTTTCCATTTTTAGTTATTGTAGCAATTTAAATTGCCTACACAAAAATTATATCAAATATTTAAAATTAGTAAAATATAGATTAATATAATTGATGTGAGAAAAAATCACTCCCTATTTTGACAAATACATCAGATAGGAGGTGATTACCATACAAGAGATTTTTAAAACGCTATTGTTGGTTTTAGCCTTACTGTTGATGGCAATTATTTATTTACATAATAAAAAAATAGATTACTTTACAGTAATCTAAAACATTAACGGGAGTGGTTAACTCTCACTTTTTTTATTTTGACACTTTTATTATATACCTAAATTTATATTAAAACAAGGTTTTTTAACGCCCCTTTAAAAAGGCAATATAATAACATCTTAAATTAAGATGTTATTATATTCATCAACAATCATTTATTTTTTAATAAGTTTATAAATATCAATCAAATGTTCATTTGGTTTTTCTTGTTCATTACTAAAATCAAGTAATAATAAAATTACAAGATACTCATTTCCAGTATTATTATACTTTAATAAATTAAGCGAGATTATTTTATTAATTTTAAAATTTTCTTTATTAAGATTAAATTTTTTTAACTCAATACTATTTTTCTTTTCTATTTCACTTCATAGTTTTTCTTTATTATCGTTTAAAAAATTTAATATTTTATTTTTAAGATTCTTACTGGCTTCAAAATTATATGAATTAATTTTATAATCTTTAATAATATTTAATTCATCTTTTGTTATTTCAAAATTGTCAATAAAATTGACTCATTTTAAATCACTCAATATTATTTTTTTTTCTGCTTGTGATTCAACAACTGGTGTTTGATCTGCGTTTTCATTTTGTTTTTTTTCTGCTTGTGATTCAACAACTGGTGTTTGATCTGCGTTTTCATTTTGTTTTTTTTCTGCTTGTGGTTCTTTTGGTGGATTTGATTGTTTAACTGATTTTGCTTTTCCAGCACCACAAGCAACAATATTGCTTGCTCCGATTAAAGTTAAACTAACTGCTCCGATAATTGATAAAAGTTTTTTCATAGTTGATAATTGATACTCCTTTGATACATTTTTATTATTTTTAAATATATATCTATGATAATAATATCATTAGACTTCTTGCATAACCTAGTAAAATAATTATAAATATTTTTAAAAAGACATAATTAATTAAAATTATAATTTGCTATTAGTATCTTTTTAAAAATATTTATAATTATTTTACTAGGTTATGCAAGAAGTCTATTCTGCTAATAAAAATAATCAAACTGAAACAAGAGAAAATAACCCTCTTGTTGATGATTATAACACTGTTTATAAAAAAAACAAGGGTGACCCACCAGAATTATCCGAAGAAGAACTCGAACAGTTATTAGCGGAATTAGACAACTTAGACTAACTCCCCTATCGAGTTCTTCATTCCAGTATCAACAAAGCATAAGAGCTTGCATAAAACCAAAGTGTAGCAAGACAACGAATAAACAAACCTAAGATATGGTTATTATCATATCCTTTTTGCTGTTTGGTAAATCACCTATTTTTATTATCCATTTTCTTCCAATATAATTCCAAAATACTTCCGATACTAAACTAAAACAAACTATTTAATAACGTATTAAATATTCTAAAATTTAAGATATAAGTATATTAAAGTATTTAATAAATTTTAAAACTTATTAGTATTATTGTTTATGCTGCGGAATAGCAAGCATTTTGGCACGCCAAACACCCGAAACCGCGTGCTATCAACAACGTTGGGAGTGCGGGGTTTCGGCTTAATGTTTGTGTTCCGCAGAGGTGGGTTTTTATTGGTTGTATTTGTTGTAAAAAATACAACCAATAAAAACCCACCATGTTCCTTTTTTCTTTTTGCCCAAGCCCTTAAAATAAAAAGGCGAACGCAAAAAAGAAAAAACCCCACCCCGTTAGTAAGACAATAGTGGTTCATAAGGAGTTGATGTTATGGGTGAGTTAGAAAAAATATTGATTATGATAAATCGTTGAGGATACTTAAATTTAGAACAAATAGCTTTGTTATTAAATAAAAATATTAAAACAATTCAATTGCAAAAATAAAAAGTAATAAATTTAAAAATGCTGAATGTGGACACACTCCCCAAGAAAAACTATTATACTTTAACTAGTAAAGCACAAAGTCATTTAGGACGAGTTCATAAAAAAAGCATTAAAGTTAATTACTATGAATTACAACACCAAGATATGCTCATCAAATGACTTTGTAGTCAAACCGATATTGTACATTATCAAACCGAGCGTGAGCTCAAAATGGAAAACGGCAATCTCAATTCCTATCCTGACTTAATTATTATCAAAAATAATGATAGTGAGATTTATGTTGAATTTGAACGCACCCGCAATCCCCCTGACCGGTTCAGAACCAAATTAATTAATTTGCGAGAATGACTTGCTGCGGGTGGTAAAATTCATTGAATTACGCCAACTCAAACACTAGCCAATTGAATTGTAAATCAAACCAACACTATTGGTGCTTATCCATCGCAACACACCTACGAAATTTGAAATAAATAAAAAAACAACTTGTTTGACAATGTCAATTTTGTTGTTTTTTATTTTTATTCTTCTTCAATTATAAAATAACTACCTATCGTGTTTGTCACAATTTTTCAACCGTGATTATAATTATTAATAAAGTGATTATTAATTTCTTGAAAATGATTGTAAATAATATTAATTAAAGTATTAGTATCTTCATCAGTGATTGATCCACCCCAACCACTATGATCTTCTTTATGAAAACTAGTGATTGTTACTTTAATTTGTTCTTTAAATCCTTCGTAGTTATCTTTGTTTGCTTGATAAATTTGTTTAATTTTATCTCAAGTATTGCTATCAATATCTAATTTTAATTGATCATGAGCTAAAAATTGATAGTATTTTTCAATTTCATTATATTGATTATGTGATTCATGTTTAACTGCTTCTGGACTATCATTGTTGACATGATTTAATCATCAAATTAGTGCTGTTCCAGCAATTACTAATCCTCCAATTACTAATGATAAACCTAGTGTTTCTGGCGCTAAAGCCGCGGCAGCACCAGCTTCTGTTCCAATAACTGCTCCTTCAGTTGCTGCAACTGTGGCTCCTTCTGCAACTGATAAAGTTTCAGCCGCTGTTAAACTTTC
>NZ_RXFY01000047.1:0-7912 GCF_044714355.1 Spiroplasma sp. ald
TAAATTTTTAAATAAAAGACATAATTAATTAAAATTATAATTTGCTATTAGTATCTTTTTAAAAATATTTACAATTATTTTAATAGGTTATGCAAGAAGTCTAATGTTGTCTTACTTTAAATTAAGACAGAAAGATGGGTGAATTTAAAATGAAAAAAATTTTAAATTTATTAACTGCATTAACAATTAGTGGAGTAAGTATACCAAAAGTAACAGCTTTTAGTTCATCATCTGAACAAAAAAAAGAGCAACATTCAAAACAGAAATAAAACTTTACTATAATGAAAATAATAAAAAAAATAAAATTATTTTTAATGATTGATATATAGAAAGCGATGGTTGACACTTATCTCATACATTTAATCTTGGAACAAATAATCCGATTAATTATAAAAAAATTATGTTTTTAGGTGAAAAAAGTGATTTTTTTTCAAAAATTAGCTGAGGGGAAGAAGCATATTTATTATTATGGAACAAAACTATCTTATTTCAATGGCAGTGAAGTAAACAAAAAAATAATTAATGCAAAAATTATTGATCCAGATTATGATGTTCCTCATTATATTAACAATGAAAATCGTTTTATAGTGCAAAGCTTCCAATCACCAGGTTTTCCATATTTAAAAGCAGTCCAAGAATTTGCTTTAACTTGATATTATGAAAATAATAATTTTTATATTCAAATTTTATCATATCATTGAATAAGTGTTACAGGCTCTTATGTTTATGGCGGAGCATGACAAGGAATTGGAAAAGGAATTAAATTATATAATATATAATTTTATATGTAATTTTGCATAATACTTACAGACAAATATACTTTGCACTATAAAAACGATTAATTTTATGTAAAATAGTTTTGATATTAATAACTGACTTAATATAACACGTTCATCAATACTAAAATGCTTATAATTATTAAATACCTGTCTAAAGATTTTTTATTAAAAGAAAAATATAATCAATATGTAAACTATAATGTAAACTATAATATGAAGGGCAAAGAAAAAACTATAAACAATGTTTATAGTTTATCATCATAATAATTTCTATTATGATGGTTTTTGTTAATACTTATTTCTTGCAATGTTTGGTAAAATTTTGTTTTAATAATTTTATTATTACAATAATTATATAAACACATACTACCAATTAGGATTCCCAAAATGGCAAAAAAAACAATGAAAAATCATACATATCCTGGAATTCCTAAAAAAGGAGTGTGGATATTTAAAAAGAAATAGGGGTATCATCGGTTTTCAATAACCTCTGGTTCATTGCCTGGTCAAGTAAAATGGTTACCAGACAAACGACGTAATTCTCCTCTAATCATTGCATAAGCGCAATATGCTAATAGGACAAGTAAATATTTTCAAAAGTTTTTTCTAAAAAATTGTTTTAAGTTAATTTCTTGTTTATTTTCCATAAAAAATAAGATGTAAATAACAAATGCAATTGGATTTGTCATATGGTCAATAACTGTTGTAATTCATCCTATCGCGCTGCATGGTAAAGGTTGTGTTGGTAGTAATAAACAATTGTAAATAATAAAAGTAATTGTAATATAACAAGCTGCTGCTAGTGCAACTGGGTATAATTGAATTTTATTTTTATTTTCTTGATGATGACGAATTCCACTAATTAAGAATCAGAATAAGATTCCTAGGTTTGAAAAGCATGTAAAAGTTGTAAAAAAATCTAATGTATATACGGTGTAATCGCCATTATAACGGTTCATAATATCATTTTGATTTAAAATTCCATTAATGAACGCTCATCCTAAAATAGCAAGGCCAATTATTGCAAAAAATAGTTTATAAATTTGCTTTCAAGCTAATTTTATTTTTAAAATCATTGATAACTATTTCTCCTTGTTTTTTAGTTTTTTGTAGTAATTTAATATCCTGCATTACTACTATAATATTGTAACATTGATTATTTTAAAAAATGCTTTATCAAAGCAGAAAACTTTATTAAAATAATGTTTTTGTTTAAAAAGGTATACATTTTTATAAAAATTGGGTAAGATAATATAAACCTAAATTTATACAAGGTTTATTAGAAGAGGTGTAATTATGTCAAAAAAAGAACTAGCAGCACAAATTGCCGAAAAATTTACTGATGTGTTATCAAAAACACACGCAGAAGAAATTACAAATTTTGTTTTTGATCATATTAAAAATGCTTTAGTTGCTGGAAAAGAAGTTTCAATTGCAGGATTTGGGAAATTTTCTGTAACTGAAAGAGCAGCAAGAGATGGAAGAAATCCATCAACAGGAGAAACAATTAAAATCCCAGCTTCTAAATCAGCTAAATTTAAAGCAGGTAAACAATTAAAAACTGATTTAAACAATAATTAACAATTAGGAAAGATTTAATTGTTATGTTAAATAGTTTATTTAACAAAGGAAGTATTAATAAGTGGCGTTTTTTGTTAAGTCATTATAAATTAATAAATTTGTCAGAAAAACAGTTAATATTAATCATGTTGATTATGAACTGTTCTTCTTCTGATAAAAGGTTTATTACGCCATTAGAAATTGCAAATCATTCTAATTTTAGTGAGGCTCAAGCAAAAAAGATGTTAGATCATTTGAAACAAGCTGGTTTTATTGATATTAAAATGAAAAAAGGTGTTTTAGAAATGGATTTATCCCCAATTTTTAATAAGATCATTATTGCAATTGAAAACCTAGAATTAAATGTTGAAAAAAAGATTTTATTTGAACAAGTAAATCAAATTTTACAGTATCCTTTAAATGAACACGAAAAAGCAACTTTAAATACTTATTTAGAAAATAAAATTTCTGATTTTCAATTAACCCTAATTATTAATAATCATCAAAATGCAAAACTAACTTTTAAAGAATTACTGAAGTTTATTGATAATTATCTTAAAAATAAACCAAAATCATTAACTAAATATAATTGATTAATTGATTAAGAATTGGTTCGAAATCAAGGAAATTAGGAAAAACTAAAAAAAGTTCATGGCCATTTTCAATAAAATATGAAAGTGGTATTTGTTTTGTTGGCATTAATTTTATTCACTCTATTAATTTTTGATATGATAAAATAAAATAACGATCATAATAATGAAAATAAATAATAATAAAACTAATGCCATGATGATTATGAACTGATGCTAATTGTTGTAATTGATGGGTCTTAAGATTGTTTAAATTAAATTTTTGTTGAGTACTTTCTTTTGCTTCAAATTCAATATAATAACCTTGATAAAGTCCATAATAATCATATCCAGTTTTTGTTTTAAAATAACTTTTTGTGATTAAATGCTGTTGTTTTTCAAGCGGGGTAATATTTACTGGTCGTTTAAAAAAAAGACCAGTATTATTATCAAAATATTTTTGAATAGTATAATTAAGTAAAGATTCTAAAAACATGTCACGATTATTGGGTAGATACATTTTTGTTTCCTCCTTCAATAATTAATTATCAAAAAAGGAAGTTTGTTCCTTGCAAATGAGGTGTAAAAAATGAAAACAATTAAATTACGAGCAACGGATATTATTAATAAGGAATTACAAGTTGATTATCAAGGCTATGATCCAAATGAAGTTGATACATTCTTAGATATGGTTGCGACAGATTATCGAGTTTTTGAAGGAATTACAAATGACTTTAATAAGGAAATCAAGTACTTGCGTCAACAATTAAATGATTTGCAAGATAAAAATGATGTTTTAAGAGCTCAGCTTGATGAAACAAAAGCTCAAAAAGCCCGCTTAGAAGAAGAAGGTTTTTCAAAAGCGGATTTAATAAAGCGTATTCATAACTTAGAAGGAAAAATAAATAACGATTAGATTTATTTAATTAATTTCTAAGATATAGTATAATATACATGAGTTATAACAGAACTAGTTGCTATTAACATCCTGTTAATAGAGGAAACTCCACGCTCGCACAATCTGTGATGATTGTAGTGTTTGTGCTAATTTAATTCATAAAATTAGGCATAAGGTTACTTATGACGGCTGAAAAAAATCCTACGTTATTATTAAGTTATTATTAAATAATATGGAGTTTTTTCTATAAAAGTGCCACAGAAACGAGTTTTTAAAGAAATTTAAAAAATGGAACGGGTAAACCCCACAAGCGAGAAACCTAAATTTTGGTAAGGGAACTTCTTGTTTTGAAGCAGAAAAAACAAGGGGATCAATTTAATAATTGATAGATAAATAACTAGTATTTTATTTCAGAAAATAAAAAACAGAACGTGGGTTATGATGTTGTAACTTTACTAATAAAAATAGATATTAATCTATTTTTATTTTTGTTTAGGTAGTTATAATTTATTTTTATAAAACTAATAATTTAACTTGACTTTTTATAAAAATAAATTATAATTTTTATAAATAAGAAAGGAAAAAAGAAATGAAAAAAAATACTAACGATATTTTAACAGTGCAAAATGATAAGATTTGAACGCGGATTAAAAAGTCAGTTTTTCATAAGGAATTATATAATCAGAGGTCAATTACGTTTAAAATTGCTGCTTCTGCGATTTTTTTAGCGATGGCCGTTGGATTAAGTTTACTAGAGGTTTTTAGTGTTCCAACTCCTTGGGGGGCAACATTTGGTTTACGATTTTTTGATACTTTAGTAATTATTTATTCAATTGCAATTGTTGGATTAGGATTTGCTTTATTAGAAGGAATTGCATTACCTTGAATTCATAATTTAATTGATGGGCATCATACTTGACTTGAAATGGCATTCTTTATGATTTCTAATATCTTAGTTGTGTTCGTAACTTGATTTGTTTACTATATTTTATTTAATGCTTGTCATAAAATTACTGTTCCAGAAAATGTTGCTGACCATACTATTCATGAATATCATTATGTTAAAAAAGTGCATGACCATCATCATAAAATTGTTAATATTAAATGAGGGAAAAAAATCTTGGCATTTACTATTATAGTGCCAGTATGTGCTTTAATTGAAGCAATTTCATTTTTAATTGTTGCAAAGATTTTAGTAAATATGGGTCATACGCATCCAGATGCTGACCATGCTCATGTTCTACACGATAGCTTGAAGATATTAGATCCGACAGAGAATATAATAAGTAATCCGATTGATTGGTCTAATCAAGTTACTGTTGCGCATGCTGGCCATGATCATGACCACGATAATAGTGGGATGGCATCTATTTTTGAGTCATGACAACATACTTTAATTTTTATCGGAATTTTCTTTGGAATTTTTACCGCTAAATATATTATAAACGCTACTTTATTTTTATTATTAGAACAACGAACAAGACAATTAGTTGATCGATATGGAATATATGTATAAAAACTTTTTTAAAATTTTAAAAAAGTTTTATTTTTTTTTGATATAATACATTGATAAGAGAGCAAATATTAAGCTCGCATTTTTTAAGAAATGAGGTGAGGTTATGGGGAAAATTAAAGAATTAATTGATATTAATAAAATTGAAAAGAATTTAGATTACAATGAATTACATGAAAAAAATCAAGCTCGTAAACAAGAAACGCCATTAGAAATGATGAAACGAATCAAGGCACCTCGAATTGGTTTTTTTAAGTTAGTTGCAATTTATTACCGTCGTTATTTATTACGTTCATTTACAATTTTATTTGCATTAGTACTAAGTTCAACTTCAATTGTTATAATGACTTTTTTAATTAACCAATTAATGAGTGAAATTTTATTTGAATTTGGAGATGATCCAAGTTCAGTCACAACAGGCTTACGATGATATATATGATTAATTATCATTGGTGTTGATTTATTAATTGCCGTAATTACAACAAATATTCGTGAACGAGTAGGTGGAATGCTAGGGCGGAATATTGAAATTGATGTTCGTAATGCGGTATTAAATAATTTAGTTAATTTAAACATTGGTTATTATTCTGATAAAAAAATTGGAGAAACAATGACTAAATTAATTAATGATACACAAGTTATTGGGGATGAATCACAATTAACCCCAGCTAACTTAATTAGTATTCCAATTATATTTATTGGTAGTGCAATTTCATTATTAAATATTGATTGAAAATTAGCATTGATTTGTTTAGGATCAACAGCATTATTTATGGTTGCTGTCGCAGTAACTTTCCGTTCACAAGCATCAGAAACAGAAAATGTTCGTGCTAAAATTACAGATGTTAATGGAGATGTGACCGATCGAATTGCATCAATTGCGCTAATTAAAGCAACAGGCACAGAAGAATATGAACGTGTTCGTTTTGAACAAATTCATAAAGAATATTACCGTGTTAATCGTCGTTTAAATCGTATTCAAGCACGAATGACAACAATTATTATTTTATGTGCATTAAGTTTAACAGTGATTGTTATTTTAGCAAGTATTATTTTATATGGTAATAAAGGGGCAGAACATACTAATCGTATTATGAAAATTTTGCCAGCCTTTATTATAGGGGTTAATACTTTGGCATTTCCAATTTGAACTTTAACTGGATTAGTTCCAGGATTAGCACGTGCAACAGCTTCAACAAAACGAATTATTCAATTAATTCGTGTTGATACAACCATTGATCCAAACCGTAATGCGCCTGAGATACAAGAAGTTAAAGGTGATATTATTTTAAAAGATATTGTTTTTGAATACCCTGAAAAACCAGGTGTTATTATTTTACCTAAAACAACAGTTACATTTAAAAAAGGAAAAAGTTATGCTTTCGTTGGAGAAACTGGAAGTGGTAAATCAACAATTTCAAAATTATTATTACGTTTCTATGATCCAACGAGTGGGGAAGTTATTGTTAATAACACTAATCTAAAAAAATTAAATTTAGCAAGTTATTTAACACATGTTGGTTATGTTGAACAAGAACCAAAAATTTTATTTGGGGATGTAATTTATAATGTTAAATATGGAATGTTTAATGCAACAGATGAAGAAGTAGTTGAAGCTTGTAAAAAAGCCAACCTGCATGATTTAGTAATGGGTTGAAAAGATGGTTATAATACTATTTTAGGAGAACGAGGGTTTATGTTATCAGGTGGACAAAAGCAACGCCTAGTTATTGCCCGAATGATTTTAAAGAACCCACAAATTTTAATCTTAGATGAAGCAACAAGTGCTTTAGATAATATTGTGGAAAAAGAAATTCAAGCTGAGTTAGAAAAAATTATGGTTGGTAAAACAACAATTTCAATTGCGCACCGATTAAGTACAATTAAAAATGTTGATCAAATTTTTGTCTTAGGAAAAGGGCAAGGAATTATTCAAAATGGTAAGTATGATGAGTTAATTGCAGTTGATGGTCCATTCCGTGACCTTCATTGTGCTGGTAATCAAGGCAAATAAAAAAGTGTTTATTTTAAACACTTTTTTATTTGCAAATCATAAATTTATTTATAATAGATTAGCTAATATTTTTAGAGTGAGGATTGAGTTATTCAAATGTTTATAGAAATTTATTGTATAATTTACTTATACATTAATTAGGAAGGATAATATTGTAAGAGTAAAAAACTATTTTTATGTTAAATTGAAAGGATGATGAAAATGAAATTTAGAGAATGGAAACATACCTTACGGGATGGTGTTGAATTAGATATGTATGAATGGAAACCTGATAATGATAAAAACATTAAGGGGATTGTTCAACTAGTTCATGGTAGTGCAGAGCATGCTTTTCGTTATGATTATTTTGCTAAATTTTTAGTAGCAAATGATTATGTTGTCATTGCTGAAGATCATCGTGGGCATGGAAAAACAGCTCTGTCTTCCGAAGATCTTGGTTTCTTTGCCGAAGAAGAAGGGTGAGAAAAAATTATTGATGACTTATATGAAGTAACAACTTATATTAGACTTCTTGCATAACCTAGTTATTTTAAAATTCCTATAAAATATATTTAAAATAGAAATTATAGGAATCTAAAA
>NZ_RXFY01000048.1:0-7590 GCF_044714355.1 Spiroplasma sp. ald
TTTACAATTATTTTAATAGGTTATGCAAGAAGTCTAATACTTTTATTTGACTTTACTGCAAAAAATAAAAAGGATTTTAAAAAGACATAACATTATTTGCCTTTCTATGCTATATTAATAATTAGGAAAGTAATGAAAGGAAGAAAAATAATGAGTAAAAATAATGTTTTACCAATTATCGTTGAAATCCCTAAGGGGTCTGGTCATAAATATGAATATGATCTTAAAACAGGACGAATTGTTTTAGACCGGGTTTTATATGGTGCTAATTTTTATCCAGGAGAATATGGTTTTATTGAAAACACATTAGATTGAGATGGTGATCCCCTTGATGTAATTTCATTAAGCACTTACCCCACAATTCCTGGTTGTCAAATCAATGTTCGTATTTTAGGAACAATTAATATGATTGATAACGGGGAAATTGACACAAAATTAATGGCTGTGATGGCTGATGATCCGCGTTTTAATCATATTCAAACTTTAGAAGATGTTCCATTAGCAATACGAAATGAAATTAAAACTTTCTTTTTACAATATAAAACTTTGCAAAAAAAAGAAGTTAAAATTAATGGTTGAAGTGGCTTAGACCAAGCTTTAAAAGAAATTAAAGAATGTCAAGAACGTTATTTAGAATACAAAGATATTTTAGAAACAAAAGGAAAAGATGCTGTAATGAAAATTTGAAAAGAAAAAGGATTAGGGCAAATTTAAATAAAAAAAACTAGTGTCAACACTAGTTTTTTTTATTGTCTTATTTCTTTTCAATTAATTTTTCTGAAATTATGGCAACAATTTCTTCTGGTGTTTTATGATTGGCATCAATAACTAAAAAATTAAACTTATCTTTTGAGCGTTCATATCATTCCTCATATTTTCGGTTTAATAATGTTCAATAAGCGCTGCCAATGTTTTGTTCACTAGCTCGGCCTCTTTTGGTAATTCGTTCAATTGCTATTTCTGGATCAACTCGTAAATAAACAACTAATTCTGGTTTAATGTTTTCATCTAAATATAAACTTTGTAAAACAACAACATCATAAAATTCTTTATAAACTTTATAATCTGTTGTATTCATATATCCTAGTTCATATAAGACATCAACAAAAATTGGATCCTCTAAAATACTACGGTCAAAAATAATATTAGATGTTATTTTTGCTTGTTTTAATTGTTTACTACGCGCCATTACCATATATACTTGCATTTTAAAAGCCATATCTTTTGGATCAGCATAATACTGATCTAAATATGGATTTTCCTCAACTGGCTCATCCATTACCATATAATGATGTTTTTCTCCCAATAGCTTACTAACAGTTGATTTCCCTACTCCAACAACTCCTGCTAATGTAATCCGCATTGTTTTTTTCTCCTTTATTTTGTTTTTAAGTGTGATGCTATTCCAAAAAAACGTTTAATTTCTTTGGGTTTTAAATAACGTCATTCACCAGGCTTTAATGTTTCATCTAATTGTAAAAAACCGATTGCAATTTAATAACTTCATGTCCTAATGCTTGTATCATTTTTTTAACTTGATGTTTTCTGCCTTCATGAATTGTTAATAGAATAATCGAAACATTTTTTGCTTCTTCATATTTTACTAATTTTGCTTGCGCTTTGCTTGTTATAATTCATGGTTCAATTTCAAGTCCTGTTGCTAATTTTTGTAGTTGTTGTTTTGAAAGATAACCAGAAACCAAAACATGATATGTCTTATTAATAATATGACTTGGGTGTGTAATAATATTAGTAAATTCTCCATCATTAGTCAATAGCAAAAGCCCACTAGTATCATAGTCTAAACGACCCACCGGATAAATTCGCTCTGAAACACTTAACATAGTTTAAAACTGTTTTGCGATGTTGCGGTGCTCATAACATCGTTGAAACACAATTTCGTGGTTTATTCAACATCAAATAAACCTTATTTGCATTTTTATTCGTACGGATTTGATTGTTTATCTGTATTTGATCATTTTTGCTAACTTTAGTACCCAACGTTGTTACCACAATATTATTAACTTTAACTTGTCCTTGAATAATTAATTCTTCTGCTTTTCGTCGTGAACAATAACCTTTGCTGCAATAACTTTTTGTAAGCGTTCCATTATTTAAATAAATCCTGTTCTTTTTCTATCACAGTTTCCTTAATTTGTGGTAAATCTGCTAAAGAAGTTAAATTAAAAACTTTTAAAAATTCTTCAGTAATATGATATGTCATTGGTTTCCCTGGTAATTCGCTTTTACCAACTTCATCAATTAAATCACGTACGCGTAATTTGTTAATAACACTGTCAGAATTAACTCCCCGTAACTCTTCAATTTCTGGTTTACTAATGGGTCCACGATAGGCAATAATTGCTAATGTTTCTAATGCTGCTTGTGATAAACGTGCTTCTATTTTATTATTAGCTAATTTTAAATAAAATTGATAATATTCTTGCTTTGTTGCTAAGCGATATTTATCAGCAAAAGATGTTATTGTTAATCCACGATTATTATTAGTTTGATATTCTACTTTTAATTTTGCTAAAACCTCCTCACACTCAGGAACAGAAATTTCAAGAATATGAGCAATTTCTTTTAAATTAATTCCTTCATCACCGCTGATAAATAATAGTCCTTCTAAAACAGCCATTTTTTCATTTAAATTCATCTAATTTAATTCCCCTCTTTCTGTAAGTATGGTCTAATGTAAATTGCTTCTAAATGTTGGTATTGCTCAATTTCAATTTTTTGATAACGAGCTAAATCTAACAAAGCAATAAAACAAGCAACAAAAACTTGTAATGATAAAGTAAAATTACCTAGCAATTCTTCTAATGTTCATTCTTTATCATCTTGCGCTAATAATGCCATAATTCGCTCCGCCATTTCTTCTGGAGAAACTTCAGTAATAACAACATTTGATTCTAATGGTTTTGCTGCATTAATTCGTTCTAACATTTTTAAAAAACTATTAGTTAATTTATCAATATTAATTTTTGGCGATAATGGTAAATCTTCTTCTTTAATTTGATTTCCTTTAATAATTGTTCGTGATTTTGACAAATAGCGAATTCCCTCTTGATGTTGATCTTTAAAATATTGACTAACTTCTTTAATTTTTTTATATTCTAGTAAACGATTAATTAGTTCATCACGAGTATCTTTTTCATAATTATCATCAATTTCAACTTCTTCTTTTGGTAACACTAATTTTGTTTTTGTCTCAACTAAATAACTTGCCATTGTTAAATATTCTGATGCAATTTCAATATTTAATTGTTCCATTTCTCTAATATACGCTAAAAATTGATCAGTAATTTCTGTCAATTTAATTGCAAAAAGGTCCATCTCCTTTTCTTTAACTAAATGCAACAATAAATCTAATGGTCCTGAAAAATTATCAAGTTTTACTTCATAGCGCGGCAAATGTAACATTCTTTTTCTCCCATGTTTATTTTCTTAGTTAATAATACCGCTATTTTAAAAAAATTAAAGATATTAAAACAAAAAAGTGATTAACTTAAAGCATCACTTTTATTGAATTATCTCATAAACTAATTCTTCTTGTGGTGGTTTTGTTGAAACAATTCGAAAAGTTCGTTGTGCTCAATCATAAACTGGGGCAGTAACATAACGGTTAGTATATAAAGTCATTACAACATCATTTTTTGCAACTTTTTCACCAGTTTTTTTGTTTAAATAAATACCAGCATGATAATCAATTGTTTCATCTTTTGTATTACGGCCAGCTCCTAAACGAACAGCTAATAATCCTAACTCATTAGTATCAATAATTTCCATAAATCCCGATTGGGTTGCTTTAATTTCAACTATATTTTTTACTTTTAATACTTCTTTTAAAGTTAAATCATTATCAATAAAACTTAAATCTCCCCCTTGCTCGTTCACAAAAGCACGGAAGTAATTTAACGGCTCTTCTGTTTGTAATTTTTTTTCACAAGCTTTAACTGCCATTGCTAAATCTTTAAAAAGCCCTGCTTGGCATAAACTTAAAGCTGCTGCTTCACATACAATGTAAGTCAAATCATCAGGTCCTTTTCCTCGTAATGTTTGTAATGCTTCATAAATTTCAATTGCATTACCGATAGTACGGCCTAATGGTTCTGTCATATTAGTAATTTCAGCAGCAATCTTCTTATTAAATTTAATTCCAAGTTCAACCATAATTTGTGCTAATTTCCGTGCATCAGATATTGTTTTCATAAAAGCGCCACTACCACATTTAACATCTAACACAATTCCATCACTACCGGTCGCAATTTTTTTACACATAATACTTGCTGCCACTAATGGTAATGAATCAACTGTTGCCGTCACATCACGTAAGGCATAAATCTTTTTATCAGCAGGAACAAGATTATCAGATTGAGCCATAATTGATAAATTTGTTTTATTAATAACATCCTTAAATTCATTAAAAGAAAGTTCAACTTTAAAACCAGGAATACTTTCCAACTTATCAATTGTTCCTCCTGTTTGGCCTAATCCCCGTCCTGACATTTTTGCCACTTTTAAACCAAATGCAGCAACTAAAGGCGCATAAATTAAACTAACCTTATCACCAACTCCACCAGAAGAATGCTTATCAACTTTAAAACCAGGAATTGTAGTTAAATCATATACTTCCCCTGAATTAATCATTGCTTCAGTTAAAAACGAAATTTCTGTAACTGACATTGATTGAAAATAAATTGCCATTAAAAAAGTTGACATTTGATAATCTGGAATAATCCCTGATGTATATCCTTTGACAATAAAGCTAATTTCTTCTCGTGATAACTCTTGTCCATTTTTCTTTTTATCAATTAATTCTAAAATATTCACTATTCGATACCTTCTTTTTTTAAGTCGTTTTTTTCTTTAATGAAGTTTTATATTCTTCATAAGCTTTTTTATGATCAACATCTTGATATTGATCAATTCCTTTTTGAATAATTTGTTTAACATTATTTGCAATTAATTCAGTTGATTTGGTCATAAACGTATCTGGCTTAATTGGCTTATGAAACACAACATGAACATACTTTTTCCCTCTTTTTTTAAATTCTTTATTAAAAATTGGATAAGAGTTAATAATTGAAACAGGAATAATTGGAACATGTGCTTTCTGGGCAATCTTAAAACTTCCAGCATGAAATTCTCCCATTTCTTGCCTGCAACTTCGTGTTCCTTCCGGAAAAACAACCATTGTTCGTGGTACACGAATTAAATCATTTGCCTCTTTAATAACTTCTAAGGCCTGACGAGGGTTTTCCCGATCTAAAAATAAAACATCAATTAATGTTAAGAAATTTCGATATGTTCGATTATCTTGTAATTCTTTTTTAGCAATAAATGCACAAGGTGCGGTTTTATTAAAATCATTTAGAGCAAATAATAATGCCGGATCCACATTCGATTGATGATTTGCAATCATTAAACAACCCTTATCAATTCAATTATCACGATCATGAACAATTATTTTAACATCGTGCACTCATAACATATAGCGTGTTCGTTTTTGTAATCAATGATAACGATATTCTTCTGAAACAATATTTGGATCTCGTTTAATTTTTTTACTAATACTTCTTGCCTTAGTAATTGTTCGTAAAAATCGTGGTCATGTCAGAAGAATTTTTCAAATATTTAACATTTTAACTTTGTTCCTTTCTTTTATAATATTTTATTACAAATTGCTGATATTCGTTTGATTTAATTAAAGTAAATTGGTTTAAATCAAACGAAGGAAAATAAGTATCACCTTGATATTTTCCCTTAATATAACTAATGATTAATTCATCAGCATATGGTAATGTTGCCTCATAATTTTTTTTCCCCCCACAAATATAAATATCTTCGTTTGGATTTTGATGATAAAAATTAATAATTGCTGTTAAATCAGTTACTACTTCCACATCCGGATGATTAATTTGATAATCAAGTTGTCTTGTTAAAACTAATGTTTTTCGTTTCGATAATGGTCGTCCAATTCCTTCATAAGTTAATCGACCAAATAAAATTGTTTGCCCTAATGTTGTTTCTTTAAAATGATGTAATTCTTCTCTTAAATGTCATGGTAATTGGTTATTTTGACCAATTAAATTATTTTCATCCATTGCTCATAATAACTTAATCATTATACTGCGACAGTTCCTTTAATTAATGGGGCTGAGTCATAATTTTCCAACATAATATCTTCAAATTTAAAATCAAATAACGAAATAATGGTTTGATTTAACTTCAAAGTTGGTAATTTTCGCGGAGAACGTGTTAATTGTTCTTTAATTTGATTAAAATGATTTTTATAAATATGACAATCTCCTAAAGTATGGACAAAATCGCCAACATCTAAACCAACAACTTGGGCAATTAAATGGGTTAATAAAGCATAACTTGCTATATTAAAAGGGACTCCTAAAAAAACATCAGCACTACGTTGATATAATTGACAACTTAATTTATTATTTTTTGAAACATAAAACTGAATTAAAGTATGACATGGTGGTAAAGCCATCTCATCAACTTCTGCTGGATTTCAGGCACTAATAATATGACGACGTGAATATGGATTCTTTTTTAAATTTTCTAATAATTTTGCTAACTGATCAACTCCGTTAAAGTTTCGTCATTGTTTCCCATATACTGGTCCTAAATCACCAAATTCAGAAGCAAAATTTGCATCAGTTTTAATTTTTTCAACAAATTCAGCTAATGTTTCATTATTATATTTTGCTGATGCTTGATATTTTTCATATGGTCATTCATTTCAAATTCGAACATCATGATCTACTAAATATTTAATATTAGTATCGCCTTTAATAAATCATAATAATTCATAAACTACTGACTTAAAATGAACTTTTTTTGTTGTTAAAAGTGGAAAGCCTTTGCTTAAATTAAAACGCATTTGATAACCAAAAAAAGAAATTGTTCCCGTATTTGTTCGATCATCTTTTTCTTGCCCGTGTTCTAAAATAAAACGAGCCATATTAAGATATTGTTCCATCATTTTCACCCTATTTTCTATTCTCATATACTTAAATCTTACCTTATTTAAAAATAAAATCATCTGAAAAAATAAAAAAAATCTTAACAAGATTATTTTTTTATGTTATCATATTACTAACTAAAAGATTTGAGCAGTAATGAATAAATTTTTAAAAAATAATTAAAAAAATTAAATTTTCATTAAGTTTATTTATTCCTGGCACATTTAATCCTCTACGAAGCAAATATGAAAATGAAGCCGAATTTGATTATGCATATATTTTAAGCAATTCAATTCATCAACAAAATGTTATTGATAAAACTAAAATTATATTAGAAGAAAAAGATAATAATTGTCAATATGATAAACAAATTATTAAAAAAATTAATCGTTTTAAAAAACCTAATAAAAATAATATTTTAGTAATTTTAGGTTTTGTTGTTTGGTTTTTTAAAATCAAAAATAGTACATTACCACCACAAGATTTTAAAAAGACAATACAAGCAAAATAAATTAACGACCTAAAATAATAAAATAATTCTTTCAAGTGTAAAGTAAAGATGCAAGTAGGACAAATAGCCCTTATTAATTTGATAATATATCTTTTA
>NZ_RXFY01000049.1:0-7614 GCF_044714355.1 Spiroplasma sp. ald
AAATCAAATTTATCAAATTTCATAATTTTAGATTCCTATAATTTCTATTTTAAATATATTTTATAGGAATTTTAAAATAACTAGGTTATGCAAGAAGTCTATTATTTTAATAAATTTTTGATATTTGATACAAGAATAATTATATCATAAGTAATTGATTAGTATAATGGTGAAATATTTAGAGCAATTTAAACCGAATAATTTAACCTAGCCTACCACTTAAAACCCTTATTTTATAAAGGTTTTTCATTGCTTGTTTTGCTATCGTTGTCTGTAACGCATTGAAAGTTATTTTCATCGGAAAATGGTAATAAAATTTTATAATTAATATTATCATAATTATTTTTTATAAAATAATTATATTTACTAGTTAAAGTATAAATAATTATAAATAATTATTTATATAAAAACACTTGATTTTAATTATATTTTTGATATTATAATTAATAATAATTATATTTACTATTTAAAGTATAAATAATTATTTTAGAAAGGAAATAAAATAATTATGCCAAATATAGATAAAGAAAAAACAAATATAACCAAAAATTTAATAAATAAAACATCAAGCTTTAGTGATGTCAGAGAATTTAAAAAATTAGATAATTCTACTTTTATGCCGCGTATGAAATGCAATTCACAAGTGGTTAAGGAATTTAGAAAAGAAGCAAAAATAAAAAAATGGCAATTAACAACTTTAATGAATGAAATATTAGCGGATAGATATAATATAGACTTGGAGGAATAAAAATGAAGATGATTAGTTTTGCAGTAAAAAAAGGTGGGGTCGGAAAAACCACTATTTGCAAAAATGTTGCTTATAAGTTAGCACTTGATGGGGCAAATGTTTTATTGATTGACCTTGACCCGCAAGCAACTTTAACACTAAATTTAGTTAATAATGTTTATAATAAAAATAAAACAATTAAGTCTATTTTAACCGAACCAGAATTAATAAAAATAGAACAACTTATTCAACAAACAAAGTATAAAAACATTAACATTATTGTTGGTGGGGAACAACTAAATAAAGTATCTGCTATTTTAAATTTAAACTATTCAAATGAAAAAGACCAACATTTAATAGCAGATACTCTATATATGGAAAATTATAAAACTTTTGATGGTTATGATTATGTGTTGATTGATTATCCACCATCTATTAATGAATTATCCCTTAGTTTTTTGATGTTATCTGATTTAATAATAGCACCGTTAACTGATGATGGAGGTTGTTATAAAGGAGTATTAGATTTAAAAAATACTTTAAATCATATTGCTAAAATTATTAATAAAGAACCACCAAATATTAAGATTTTATTAAATAATGTAAAAAATAATGATGTTACAGAAACCATTTTGGAATGATTAAAAAATGATAATCTTACTCAATATTTATTAAAATGTGAGATTAAACACTCAGATACTTTTTCCAAAAATACAGTTAAATTAGACACAATATGAACTAACCCTACATATTGACGGCAAAAACAAGCATACGAAGAACTCATCAAGGAAATCAAATAAATTATGTTATAATTTGCTTACCAAGATATTTTTTATCTTTGGTATTAGGTAAATTCCTATGCTACTAAATATCAACTGTATTAAATATCACTCTTCATTAATCTTCTCTTTTTAAAATAAAAAATTGCTTTTAAATAAAGCAATTGGTATAATATAATTGTGAAATTTAAAATAAATAAAATTAAGTGATAGTAATTTATCGTCAAATAAATTACTATCGTGGAAACACTAGTTAACACCTAGCGTTTCCACAGACAATTTTAACATATTTCTTGGTNGTTTTTTTTGGTAANACTGTGAAATATGTTAGAAATTGCTTGTGGGAATAGTGCGGTGGTGCTATTCTCTTTTTTTGTTAAAAAAGAGATTTCAGAAAGGAAATAACTATGAAAAAACTATTAAGTTTATTAACAATAACTACGCTCACAGCAAGTGTGCCAGCTCCGTTGCTTGGCAACACGGTGCAAACTCGTATCAAACGCGATGTTGAGACAACCGAAAAAGATGTTACTGGTGGTCTACACATTAAAATATCTAATATTAAAGATTTAAATTTAAATTGAAAAAGTATAAGTGGTACATTTAATGAAGAATTTAATACGCGTAATAATAAATGATATATAATGTCTTCAAGAAAACCTCAAACCACTGATGATTTTATAATTATTAAATTTAAAAATAATGATATTGATAAACCATTTGGGAATTTATGAAATAATAGTGTTGCTTTAGATGGTGAATGATATTCTGTCTCAGAATTTTATATAGATGAGAAGGAGAATTAGAACCAATAACTTTACCATTAATTGATGTAAAAAATGGTAAAGTTATAAATTGAAATGATATTTCACCGTTTCAAAAGGGAATAAAATTTTCTATTGTTGATGATAAAAATGGCTATTGATTAAAACTATATCAATTAGTAACTAATGGGCAAGTTAAAGTCAAAATGGCAAACACGAATATTGATACTATTAAAATCAATGGTAAAGAAATGTCCCAAACAAATAAAGTATGAGAATTTGACTTACCAACAGATAGTACTACCGTTGAAAATAAAGACTATAAAATTGAAGTTGTTTTTACCCTTGATAAAAAAAGTTATATGGGGCAAATTATCGTATCATCATTGCTATCTCAACCAAGTATTAATGTTAAAAAACACTTCGGTAATTGGCAATGTTGATAGTTATGTATATCAAGTACCAACCAATGGCAAAGTAGGAGATATTACTTTAACTAGTGATTTGTACTACTCTGATACCGAAGTTAAAGTTAGTTTAAATAAACCAACTAGTAGTAAAAATATTACAGCGCAAATATTTGGTTTAGATGAAAAATGAGAAAAAAACAGAAAAGTTTTTCAAATATTTGATAACCAAACATACAATTTAGATGGCAGTCAATTAGATACTTATCAAGGTCGTTATTTAATAGAAACAGAAGATAATGCAACAAACAAAAGTAGTTATTATGTTGTTATTAACAAAGATAATTTAACACCGAACTTTTGAGATACAAACCAAGGACACACTTTTTATAGTTGAGCAAATTTAAACGGCTATAATGAAAGCATTAAAAAACTTAATGCAACAGAACTAAACAAAATAATTAACGAAAGTAAAAATTGACAGCAACTAGCTAGTGATAGTCAATTTGCTACTGCTCTTGCGGATTGGTTTAAAACCAATGGTAAATTATTATCAAAAGAACCGTTGACAAAAGAACAAGTCGTAGAGCAGTTAAACAAACAAATTCCAAGTGATATCAAAATTCCTGCTATAAATACCAGCAACTATGATATAAACAAAGTTTCGTTTGTTTTAAATCAAACTGAGTTTAATCCAAACGACAAAGTAAATATTGTTATTAAATACAATAATGCGACATCAAAGCAATTTACCTTACAAATCAAAGATAGTAATGCACCAGATAATAAAAAAGTGGTTTAACTGGCTGAGCTATCTTTGGAATAGTTGTTGGTTCGCTTGCGGGTCTTGTTCTTCTTGGGTGGTTGTTTAAAAAATTTGTAGTTGACCCGTTTATTTTAGGACCAATCCGCAAGAAAAAAGAAAAAGCGTGAAGAATTAGAGAAGACAAAGCATTAGCGGAAATACAAGCCGAAGAAGAAGCCGAAAAAGCAAAAAGAGCGAAATAATCTTTCTTTAAAAACATAATAGTCATTTAAAATAAAAAATTGTTGTGTAGAAAAGATAGTTAGAAAATTTTTAGCAGAAATTTTGGGAATAGCGCGTGGTTCTCTAACTATCTTTTCTACACAACAATATAAATAATTATACTTTTTAAAAATGTCATAGTAAATATTTATGCTATAATAAACACAACTAAATAAAAACAAAGAAAATGACTTGCAGGTCATTCTTCTATACACCTATTAAGCGGTCTAACAAACCAATTAGTAGGGTCTGATATAATTTAACTGAACCGAACAATTTTGTTAGTTCTTGGTTAAATTATAACATTTTTTAATTTTTGTGTATAGGTAGAATGATAAAAAAGTCATCTACCTATTTTTTTTATTTAAATATCAAAAGAACAAAAAAATACCCTGATATTAGCGTTGAAACAAACCAATATATATATTTTGGAAAATATCAACGCTGATATGGGGTTTAAATTCGGTCAAAACCACAGAAAGGAGCATATTATTATGCAAGAATTACGCCAAACTGAACAACTCAATTACCACTTTGTTGAGATCAATGGGTTGAGTTATAAAGTTATTAATCAACTTGATGAAAATAAACATATCTCTAATTTTTACATTCCGAAAAAATTAGTTCGCCAACACCCAACCCGCCAAGATAGTTATAAAGTCAAAATTTATGACAAATTTATTTGTGTGCCTAAAAAAATGTGTTTTATTGATAAAACTGGTAAATACTTTTTGGTTGGTCTTGATATGTTCTTTACTTACTGAATTTATAATACTCGCGATAATAATAAGTATCGTTTGGCGGGTTATCAAGCGATTAAAGACACTGCAATTAAAGAATTGCATTATTTAACTGTGTCTCAACACAAATACGAAAAAGAACAAGCAACCAACCCGTTTTTAAGTGGGTTAACTTACCAACAAGCGCGCGAACAAATTTGTGCTGAAAGCGACAAATTAAAAGCAGAATACCAAACTTACATAAAAACTAAGTATTCTGCTAATAAAGCGAAATCATCTACCAGAGAAAATAATTCTCCTGTTGATTATTATAACACTGTTTATAAAAAAAACAAGGGTGACCCACCAGAATTATCCGAAGAAGAACTCGAACAGTTATTAGCGGAATTAGACAACTTAGACTAACTCCCCTATCGAGTTCTTCATTCCAGTATCAACAAAGCATAAGAGCTTGCATAAAACCACAGTGTAGCAAGACAAACAATACAACACCAAGATATGGTATTCATCATATCATTTTTGCTGTTTGATAAAACAATATTTTTTACTTGCCCTTTTCTTCCAATAAAAAACCAAAATAAATACCATTACTATACCAAAACAAAAATAAAATCAATAACTATGCTTGACAAGAACTAAACACCTACGAAATATGAAACAACAAAGTATAATAAAAATATAGGAGTAATATTTAATGTTTGACTTAAATTGAAATGTTATCATTTCTCTAAAATATGAGGATAATCAATTTTATTATTTGTGGCGATATTATCGAAATGGTAAAAATCAAATTACATAAAAACAAAAAACATATATTAAAAATTTGTTTTATCAGTATTATGTTCCAAATACAGAATGGCAATTTGAGTATTTTGAAAATAAACTAAATGAATTAAATACTCGCAATGCTAGTGAAATTATTAAAGGCTTACTACAAAAAGATAAGCAATTGATTAGTATTCTTGTGAAATATTTAGATCAATTTAAACCGAATAATTTAACTTATTCCCCTACTTAAAAACCTTATAAAAATAAGGGTTTTTTGTTGCTTGCTTGTTTATCGTCGTCTGTGGCGCATCGAACGTTATTTTCGTGGGTAAATGGTAATAAAATGTTAATTATATTTTTATTATTATAAATAATATTTATAATACTTGTATTATTTATAATACTATTTATTATAAATAATAAATGTTTACTTTTTTAATAAATAATATTTATAATACTTGTATTATTTATAATATATTATATAATAATTATGTATAGAAAGGGCGCGTTTTTATGCCACAAACTATTAATAAGTTAACCCACTTAAAAAAGATAAATAATAATGAATTTTTAGAACACAATAAAATAGTTAAAAATTTATCTAGTTTTAAAGAAACAAAAGAATTTAAAAAAAGAAATTTAAAAACAAATATTTTACCATCAATGACAGTTAAACCAAACTTAATTAAAAAATTCAGAGAAGAAGCAGAAGAAAAGTATTGAAAATTAACTACACTTATGAATAAAATTTTAGAAGAGCGTTATGGAAAGGAAAGCAATAAAAATGAAGATGATTAGTTTTAGTAATAAAAAAGGTGGGGTAGGGAAAACAACTCTTTGCAAAAATGTTGCTTATAAATTAGCACTTGATGGGGCAAAGGTCTTGTTAATTGACCTTGACCCCCAAGCAACCTTATCTGTTCAATTTGCAACAAAAGATATATTACAAAGTAAGTCATTATCAAAAATTATTAATGCTATTGATATGATACCTATAAAAAGCCTTATTCAATCAACAAAATATAAAAATATAGATATTATTGTTGGAAACGAAGAATTAAATAAAAGTAGTACTCTAATTAATACTATTTATCAAGAAAATGATAGAGATTTAATTGCAGATATTATTTATCAATCAAACCAAGAAACTTTTGATAGTTATGATTATGTCTTGATTGATTATCCCCCAACAATACAAGAATTAGGATTATCTTTTTTAACCTTATCTGATTTAATTTTAATTCCAATAAATAGCGGAATTGGTAGTTATAAGGGTATTGTTGATTTAAAAAATACATTAAATTTTATTTGCAGAAAAAATAACAGAAATTTACCAAAAATTAATATTATTCTTAATAATATAAAAGATAATGAAAATACTTCCACAGTTTTAGAATGATTAAAAAATGATAGTATTTATGAATTTTTATCTGAAAATATAATAAAGCACTCTGATACTTTTATTAAAACCGAAAATAAGTTAAGTAGTATTTGGGATAATAATGTTTATTGGCGACAAAAACAAGCATACGAAGAACTGATCAAGGAAATCAAATAACGATGAAAAAGAATAAGTGTTCTATTTCTTTTTGTAAAAAATATGCAACATTATCTAGTGGTACACTTTTTTTATGTAGCAATCACGAAGAAGACTTTATGAATTTTTTAATTAATTATGAGAAAACAGATATAATAAACAATTTTCAAAACATGAAGTTTTTGATAAATTAAAAACATTATATGTTGAAAAAACTACTAATTATATGAAAACTGACTTTGCAAAAAACCAAAATGATAGGATAAAAAGAATGGGAAAAGATATATTAAAATTAAATGAAATGAAAAAACAAGATTTTTTTACAAAATTAAATTTAATGTTTGATTGTTTTTGCAAAAATGTATTTTATAAAGTTTATTTATTAACTAATAAACACAGAATAAATTGTAATAAATGTAAAAAGAAAAATGCTGGACTTAGATACTATCATTTATGAAATGAAATTATTTTTGAATTAAAAGATGTTTTAAAAGAAAAAAATATAACATTTGAAGAATTTAAAAAAATATAGAAAAATTAATCAATTGTTTTATAATTGAAATTATATTGGAAGAATCAGACATAAATTTATTTGTAAATTATTGTTTAAACTGTTTTAAAAATGAAATACCAAAATTAAAACTTATAAAGCATTAATAATTTTTCATATTTCAAAAAATAAAAATTAGAAAGTAGATAAAATAATTATGAAAAAAATAGAAAATAAAGACACAATCAATCATAATTTAATGATTGTCGATGTTGATTTACAAAAATGTTTGAATTGTAGTTTTACGATTCAAAAAATCAATGATGAATGATTTACTATCAACACAGGAAATAACAACTGCTGTAAATAATAACT
>NZ_RXFY01000005.1:0-11572 GCF_044714355.1 Spiroplasma sp. ald
AAAAATATTATTTTTATTAATATTTAACTTGTACTTTTCTAACAAATGAAATAAATCTTCGCCACTAATAATTGGTTCTTGTTCTGGAACAATAATTAAATCATTGCTATTTTTTTCTAATAAAGATAATTGTTCATTATTTATATATTTTTCGTCCGAAAAAATATTAAAATCAAAATTAATAACTGTTTCACGATTACTATTTTTACTTAATAAATAGCCCTGTTCTAATGCCGTTAACGTTTCTTTTGAAATGTAAAAAATTCCAATTGGTCGATCAATTCAATCCTGTTCAGCAGAACTATTTGCTAAATAATTTAATGATGTTTGCTTATTAATTTCAATAATATTTTTTTTTTCAATTAAGTTCTTTAGACATTCTGCATAAATTTTAAAATTAAAAATTTGTAATTCATTCTGTAAAATATCAGCTAATGTTTTTTCTTTATTAGGGTAATTAGTAATAGCATTTAAAATTACATACTGAAAAAAAGCTAGTTTTTTTGGTGTTTGATAGCTAACTATTGTTTTTAATTTTTTCCAATTTTTATAAACTTTTACCATTCCTAATTTCATGTTTTTACCTCGAATTCTTATTATAATAAATCTTTTGCACTTCAAACAAGACCATAACTATCAATAATTCGTAAAATTTCATAATATGCTTTAATTGTTTTTGTAATATTTGGATTAGCAATTGTTGGAATTTCAACATCAATATTAGTAAAAAAACTAACTGCTCCAATAATAATTAACATATTTTTTGCTCTTGAAAATGCAACATTTAACCGTTCGTATTTCTTAATAAATTCTTTATTAGCATTTAATTGCTTACGAGGATTGCGAACTGTATTAACAATAACAATTTCGGTTTCTCGCCCTTGATAATCATCAACTGTTGAAACTTCTACTTTAATATTTTTAAATTTTAAACTTTTAATAGCTCTTCGTAATTTTTTAACATGTAGACTATAAAAACTAATAACTGCAACTTTAGGTTGTTTTTTTAATTTAACTGTTAAATTATTATATCCTGCTTCAATTAATTCTAATGTTTTTATTGTTAAATCAACTTCTAATCAATTAAAAAGACTCGTACTACCACTTTCACCTTGTTCATAAACAAAATTCATATTAGTTTTATCTTTTGATGAATCAATTCAATAAATTGCTTTATTACTATCAAAAATTTTTAGACCATCTTTATTTTCAACAATAATATAATGTTGTTTTTCATTATTTTGATTAGTTTTATCACCTAACTGCAACTGATTTTCATAAAAAACATTTACAATTCGCATAATATCTTCATGACTACGATATTGATTAATTAGAATTTCTTTTACTGAATCATCACATTTTGAGATAATTTTTTTAAATAATGAATTAGTTACTAATTCTAAAAAATCATTATAACTATAATTTTGGTCATAAATTTCATTAATTAACGCAACATCTTCTTCTTGATATGGCATAAGTGGTGGCAATTGCCGATAATCACCAACTAAAATAACAGTTTTACCATATACTAATAGCATAAAAATTTCCATTGGTGTTAACTTACTTACTTCATCAATAATAACAACATCAAAAGCAAATTTTTTAATATCAATATCAGAAATATTATAATCCCGTAAAACTTTATTTTTACTTTGTGCATATGATTGGTTTGAAGTCGCAGTCATTGCAACAACATTGACACTTTCTTGTAAAAATTGATTAGCATAATTAATTGTATCTCGTTCCATCGCCGGTGTGAAATGATTAGTTTCAATATTCTCTTGTGTTAAAAAATCTGATATCTGATAATTTTTATTTAAAAAGGTAATCATATTATTTACAAAATTAAACTTTGTTGCTTTTTCTTGGAGAACAAAATTAAGGTCCTGTTCAATTTTATTAATTTCTTTATCAATTTCATTAATTGTTCCACTAATATTTTTTACTACTAAATTTAAATTAAAAATTGTATTAATACTATTAACAATGTTTTCAACTTCAACTTTTAGAGCATTAATTTTATGATTTAATGTTCCAATTTCAATTTCTAAATAAGAAATTTCTTGCTCATATTTATCTTCATTAATTTCACTAATTTTGTTTTTATTAATAACACTTTGTTCTTCATATTGCTGTAATAATTGTTCAAGGTCATTTTTAAATGCTTCTTGCTCCTTTTGAAACACAATATTTTCTTGTTTTAATGTAACTTGATTCTTTAATTCTAAAATTTCATTTTGAACAGCAGTTAATTGTTCCATTCAATCATCATCACGTAAATCTTGACTAACTTGTTTTAATATTGCTAATTCTATCTCCTTATCCTTTAACAACCTATTATCAGTAGTAATTGTTAATAGTTTTTTGTATGTTTCTGTTAATGAATATGAATCATCAATTTGAAAACCAATTTTTTTTTGCAACAAATCCCCAAAATGTTTATTAAATAATCGGACAAGATCCGGAGTTGAAGTAACTATTCCAGCTCAATTAATATTAACTAAGAAATCTAATAGATTACGAATATTATTAATATCAATTGTTAATTTTCGATTATCATCTAAATATTGCAATTTTTGATTAATGATTGTTTCCCGCTCAGTAACTAATGTATTTAACTTTTGAATATAATTATTGTAATCATTAATTTCTTTTTCTAACATTTTAGCATTTGCTTTTAATTTTTGTAGTTCATATTTTTGATTTTCATAATCACTTCCAATTCCATCTCATTTTGTTAAATATTGTCGTGATAAATGAGCATAAATAAAACGATAATTATTAAAAATTAATTTATCTGGATTAAAATCATTAAAACGATTTTTTTTACGAACTTCATCACTTGTTAAGCGTAAAGGAATCAATAAAGGTGTTTTAAATAATCTTGTTAAAACATTGTCAATTGCAGTATGATTTTGTGAAGAAATTAAAACTTTCTTTCCTAATTTAGCATATTGATAAACTAATTCAGCAATAAATTCAGTTTTCCCTGTCCCTGGTGGACCTTGCAGTAAAAAAATATCTTGTGAGTTTAAGGCTTTTGTTATTGCTTTCTGCTGATTTCCATTTAAATTATTTGAAGCAAAAATTAATTGTTCTTCCATAATTAAGTTAAATTGTGTCTTTAATTTAATATCTTCAATATTAAAGATATAATTAATTAAATAAGGGTTTGCAACATCATTTTTGCTAATTTTATCTAAAATAACATTACTACGTCGAAGTAAAGTTGAGTCCCCTTTTCCAATATAAGTTAAATAACCATAAGAAGGTATCACTTTATTTAATTCATTAAATGATATTTCATCCTCATTTTTTATTTCATAAAAGCAATTAACAATTTGATACTGCTCTAATTGATTAATAGTTACTTTAATTGTTTCATGGTCAATATCACTTTCTTGCATAATATTATTTTCAAGCATATATATTTTGATTAATTCTTTTTTAAAATCATAGATATCTTTTTGCTGCATTTTTGTTTCAGAAATATTAATCCCTAAATCATAAATATCTGCTCCATCTTGAACATAACTTTCACTAAAATTAAAAGAAAATAGTGTTAATGGAACATCTTTTTGATATGTACGATTAATTTGTAAATTAGCAAGACTTAAATTGTTTAATTTCTTTAATATTAAATATTTATCTAAATTATCCAACAATAGCTCTAATTCTACAATAATTATTTCTTCAAATAAATGACTAATTGTTAAATTTTTATTAGTAAAAGTTTTTTTATCAACATATCAAAAATTATGGGATAAAAATCTTACATCATGAAATTTTTCACCAATTGGAACTGTTTTTGGAATTTTAATATATTCTGTTAATTTCGGGTTTAAATATAAACAAGAATTATGACGCTTATATTCTAAGTTTTGTTCTTGAAAGCGTAAATATTGTAACCATCGTTCTTTTTCTTCAGCAAAAGATGAAGTCAAAAATTTCATATTTGCCATAACATTTGAATCAAAAATAGTTCGTAATTTTGCTTCATCAATCCGAAAATTATCAGCAATTTCAAGCACTACTCCAGTAGCTAACGTTTCAAATTCTTGTTTTCTCTTTTCCATTGCTGTTAAAAAAATATTTTTAACATTAACAATGCCAATTTCCGGATCAATATCGCCTAAGATTGTTAATGATAAGTTTGAATCGAACATTTGATCTAGCAAAGTAATTGATTTAAAACGAATTAAAATATCATAAAGCTTCTTTTCTGATCCTTTTTTATCTTTTTTAATTTTTGTCTGATCATTAATTAAACAAACAAAAAAATCAGCAATAAAAATATTATGCTTTAAAAAAGTATCTAGGCCTTGAACTGTTGTAATATTTTTTAACCGAAGGTTTTTAACATCATTATCAGTAAATTTACTTTTTGGATTTGTTAAAAAATACAAATTTAACAATAAATTCTTATTATTATATTTATCACCCTGAATTGTAAATTCTATCAATGTCATTTGTTCACCCTCTTATCTACATAATAATTATACTAAACTTATATTAGATAACAAATTAAACTAAACAAATTAAAAAAGTACATTGCAAAGCAAAATGTACTTTTTTGAAATCTATCTTTTTGAATATTGCGGTGCTCTTCTAGCCCCATGTAACCCATATTTTTTTCGTTCTTTAATACGAGCATCACGAGTTAGCATGCCAGCGTGTCTCAATAAAGTTTTATAATCTTGTGACGCTTCAACTAGGGCTCTTGCAATTCCTAATCTTGTTGCGCCAGCTTGTCCGGTAAAACCACCACCAGATACTTTAACACGAATATCAAATTCTGATTTTGAACCAGTAATCTCTAAAGGTCGTTCCAAATCTTGCACTAATGTTGCATATGGGAAAAACTCTAATGCTGGTTTCCCATTCACAACAACATTCCCTTTACCAGGAGTCAATACAACTTGGGCAATAGAAGATTTTCTTCTTCCTGTACCACGATATATAACTTCTTGTTTTTTTGCCATATTTTCTCCTTTTATTTATTAGTTAATTCTAATTTAATTGGTTGTTGTGCTTCATGTGGATGTTCATTACCAGCATAAACAAATAAATTACGGAATAATTTACTTCCTAATTTATTTTTTGGTAACATTCCTTTAATTGCGTGTTCAACAGGATAAATTGGTTTTTTTACTAAAATATCCTTTGCTGTTGTTCGTTTTAATCCCCCAGGATGTTGTGAATGATGATAATACATTTTACCCTTTAATTTATTTCCTGATAAATTAATTTTATCAGCATTAAGAATAATAACATTATCACCACAATCAACATGTGGAGTATAAGATGGTTTATTTTTTCCTCTTAAGATCATTGCAACTTTACTTGCTAAACGTCCTAAAACTAGACCTTGAGCATCAATCACATATCATTTTTTTTCAACTTTAGTTGAATTTAAGATAGTTGTTTGTCTCATGTCACTGCCTCCTCACATCATTCCGTACCAGGGTCTAATGTATAAAGCAATAATATTATAACTAAAAATAATAGGATAATCAATATTTTAACTTGTTATTTCTAAATTTAATTACTATTGTAATTTTCAAGTTGAGTAAATTGGAAAATCACTTAATAAGTTTTTTACTTCTTCTTGATATTTAACAATATTATTTTCAGTTGGTTCTTTTAAAACATTATAAATTATTTCTCCAATTTGTTTAAATTCTTTGCTCCCAAAACCACGTGTTGTCATAGCTGCTGTTCCTAACCGAATCCCACTAGTAACCATCGATGATTCTTTATCAAATGGAATCATATTTTTGTTGCAAATAATACCAATTTTTTGTAGAATTTCTTCCGCCATTTGCCCCGAAATTCCTAAACTACTTTTAACATCAACCATTAATAAGTGGTTGTCTGTTCCATCAGTTACTAAACGCAGATTATTTGCTTTTAATGTTTCTGCTAGGACTTTTGCATTATTAATAATTTCTGCTTGATATGTTTTAAAATCTGGTTGCAATGCCTCTAAAAAACATTGTGCCTTTGCGGCAATAACATGTTCTAATGGTCCACCTTGATTACCTGGGAAAACAGCACTATTAATTTTTTTTGCTCATTTTTGCTTTGATAAAATTAAACCCCCACGAGGTCCACGCAATGTTTTATGTGTTGTCGAAGTAACAACATCAGCATATGGAATTGGGGATTGATGTAAACCAGCAGCAATTAATCCTGCAATATGAGCCATATCTACCATTAATAAGGCTCCAACTTTATCAGCAATTGCACGGAACTTTTTAAAATCAATCTCACGTGAATAAGCACTGGCTCCAGCAACAATTAATTTTGGTTTTACTTCAATTGCAATTTTTTCAATTGCATTATAATCTAACATTTCGGTTGTAGGATAAACTTGATAACTACGAAAATCATATAATCGACCAGAAAAATTAACATTATGACCATGGGTTAAGTGACCACCTGCTGCTAAATCCATTGCTAAAATAGTATCACGTGGTTGTAGCAAAGCATAATAAGCAGCAGCATTTGCTTGACTACCTGAATGTGCTTGAACATTAGCATGTTCAGCTTGAAATAACTCCTTAACCTTATCAATTGCTAATTGTTCAACTTGATCAACATATTCACATCCTCCATAATATCGGTGAAATGGATATCCTTCAGCATACTTATTAGTTAAAATTGAGCCTGTAATAGCTAAAATTGCCTCACTAACATAATTTTCTGACGCAATCAATTCAACATGATTTTGTTGACGTTTTAATTCCAAATCAATTAATTTTTTAATTTGTGAATTCACTTTCATTATTTTCATCTCCATTCTATAACTTCTAATATCATTATATAGAGATAAATAAAAATAACTTCAATAAAAGTTATTTTTCAAAATTTTAATATTGTAAATTTGCATTAGTATCTTTATGAATTAATGGGGAAACAGCCCGATATGTAATATAAATAATTGCCGAATTAAATAATACTTTCATTGGTGCCATTGCTAATCGCGTAATCATAGTTATACCATAACCATCTGTTCCACCATTTTTATTCTGTGACACCGTTAAAAAGGTGATATCCCCCCATGCGGATATCAAGGTGGTGACTCAATATTCATTAACAACAGCAAGCATAATAATAGCAACTAAATCTCAATAACGTTTTTTTGTTTTATCAAAATGACGATAAACAAACATAATAATTCATATAATGATAATAGTTCCCCCTGTGCCAAAACCAATAATATAACTTAAAACAATTTTGCTAACTTCCAATCCAGCAAATAATGTAATGGTTTCAAATGGTGAATATCATGTCATTACTCCAGCAAAAGTTCCAAAAATTAAAATAAAAATATTTGTTAACATAAATAAAACTCATTTATGCTTACCAACGGCACGATTAATTGAAGATACACAACCTGATAAAAATCCATATGAAGCAATTACAATAATATAAGCAACATGAAGATAAGAAGGAACAAATAACATAACAATTAAATCAGTAACAACCCCCGATAAAAGTCCAACGATTGGTCCAAAAATAAATCCACTAATTTTAACCATTAAACCTTCAAAAGCAATCCGCACAGGAGGAAAAACCGTAATTGGTACTGTTATTGAAATAATAATAGTAACTGTTGCTGAAACTGCTGATAACATTGTAATATACGCAATATTTTTCGTTGTAAAACGAATACCATGATAACGTTTAGGATTAATTAAATAATATAAACCATTATAAATACAATAAATAATAAAAAGAGCACCAATAACACCACTAGCAATATATGCCATTTTATTACTATATAAGATTTTTGATATATCACTAAATGATGTTAGTAGACCCATAAATATCCCCACAATCTATATTAATAAAATAAATCCTCTTGTCCTGTCAATATTTTACATATATCAATTATACATTACATTTTTCAATCAATTATGTTTTTTTTATTTTTTAAAAGTAAATCGTTAATTTTTACAAAAAATTGTTGATCCTTAAATAAATTGTAACTAAAAGGTGATGGGTGCGCTCCCTTAATAATATTACTTTTATTCAAAATATATTCACCATACTGTTTTGCATAATTGCCTCATAAAACATATACAATATCATTACGAATCTCATTTAAATAAATAATCAAATTTTGACTAAAATTAGTTCAACCAATATCCTTATGACTTAAAGGCGTTTTGGCAACAACACTTCCAATTGTATTATATAGAAAAACACCTTTTTTAGCTCAATGGTCTAAATTACCACTAGCATAATGATCAACACCTAAGTCTTTTTTTAATTCATGAAAAATATTGACTAAACTTGGAGGAGTTTTAATACCATCATTAACACTAAAAGCTAAACCATTTGCTTGGCCTGGACCATGATATGGATCTTGTCCAATAATAACAACTTTAATATCATTAGGCTCAGTTAATGTAAACAAACGAAAAATATCTGTTTTTGCAGGGTAACAAAGTTTATTTTGATATTCACTATCAATGTTCTTTAACAATTGTTTAAAATACGGTTTTTTAATCTCATTATCAAAGAACTCTCCTCAACCAACTGCGTATTTTATTCACATTCCCCTTTCTCCTATTGCCTCTTATTTATAGTAAATTATTAATTTCGGTTTTTTGTAAAATAATTATATCAAAAAAAGGAAAAAAAGATAATAGACTTCTTGCATAACCTATTAAAATAATTATAAATATTTTTAAAAAGATACTAATAGCAAATTATAATTTTAATTAATTATGTCTTTTATTAGACTTCTTGCATAACCAACCTAGTTATTTTAAAATTCCTATAAAATATATTTAAAATAGAAATTATAGGAATCTAAAATTATGAAATTTGATAAATTTGATTTTATTAATGATAAAGAATTATTCCGATTAACAGGAATAAAACAAGCCACTTTTAATAAAATGTTGGTAGTATTCATTATTCTTAGGTTTTTAATAAAATTAAGTAATTAGAAACAAATTAAGTTTCGCTTATGACTAAATGATAACAAAATTTATAAAAAATTCAACTTTTTTTAAAAACATAATTTTTATTTGAAGAAATAATTTATAAATTTATGAATTTTGATACACTAAAAAATACTTTTTAAAGTTATTACTAATTTTAAAAAGTTTTTTTATTTTTTATAAAGATAAAAATTGATTTTGAGAGTTATTTAAATTAAATATATTAAATTCAATTTTTTCTTTATTATTTTTATTAGTTTTATCAACTTTCTCATCATTAATTTGATTATTAAGTCTTAACATTGAACCAATTAACATATTGATAAATGTTTCTTTACAATATATTTTTGCACCTCGCCCTTTAACAGCCTTAATATAATGCGATACATCGCCTTCAACATGACAACCAATATTATATTCTAATGTTTGGTTTTCAATGCCTTCTTTATTATTTTTAATTAATGTAATAGCTTTATTCAAAAAATCTAATTTAGAATCGCTTATAAAAAATTTACTATCTTCTAAACACTGTAATAATTCTTCATATTTACCATTAAAAAAATAATCAACAGCTTTATGATATGCTTCTCTATTTTCCTTATTTTTATTTTGAAAGGGATATATTTTTTTAAATATACTTGTAAGATGAAATTTATCTAAGCTATATGATANCTTGTTATTTTTATATTTTGCTCTTACTGCTCTATAAATTTTTTTAATTTGTTTTTCACCATCACTTAATATTAATATTTTAGTATCTTCATTAATATCATAAGTATCCATTAATTTAAAAATTTTACCAATAAAATTATCAATATTAGATTTATTATTTTTATTATTATGATTTTTATTCATCATTTGAAAAACGCCTTTTTTCTTTTTCATTTTTATTTTGGTTTTTGTTGACTTTTCTTTATCAACACCAACATGCATAGTAGCAAAAAATATTTTATTTTCAACTCTTTTTTTATTTTCTCACATAGGTTCAAAAGCCCCATCAATTTGAATATATAAAACATTATTTGGAATTTTAATTTTATTGTTATTTTTGTTGCTTATATAGTCAACTTTTTCTAAATCGGCATTTTTAAAAATATTAGATATTGTTCTTTCGCTAATATTTGCATTCTCTGTTGTATGCAAAATATCTTTATATCTTTTTCCATCGCCCATAAAAGACATATATTTATCTTTTAAATTTATTTCGATTCTTTCATATTTTTTTAAGCCTAATTCTTCATCTAAAGGATAACGATTTATATTTTCTTTTTTTTCTTCATCATATTTAACATATAATCTTCTTTTAATAGGAAAATCTCCATATTCTTTTTTAATTGTTTTTGGCAATTTTGATATCACCTTATATCCTTGTAATATTTGTCCTTGTTGATATAATTTAAATATCTCATTATCTCTATTAATAATTAAATTTTTAATTTCATTGTTTGTTTCTATTCTTTTATTTTCTTTATAATTTCCTAATAAATTTTGTTTTAATTTCATTTTATAATTTCCTTTCTGAATGTGTAAATTGTAATATGAAGTGTAGCACTTTTTATACAAATGAAAACCTTCTTTTTAAACTTAATAATTAATTTTGGTAATTAATTAACGAAAATAAGCCATAAAATAAAAGATCTTTTTAATTTAATTTTTATAACAAATCTTTAAAAATTTAAAAAGCTTAATTTTACAGTTCATAAATTGCTACATTTGAATTTACAATTTACAGAATTAAAAAAATATTTTAAATTATGATACTTAATTGATACTTAATACTTCATATAATCTTATAAAAAAAGGAGGCTAATTAAAAATGCAAGATTTTACAAAAATTAATAACAAAAAACTAATTACTAGTTATGAATATTTAAGTAAAAAGTATGATTTAAATTTTAGTGACTATAATTTTGGTTTTGATTGAGAAGTATTTAAAGATTTTGTTGGTGATAGTTATGCCCGATATTTTACTTCGCCAACTTTTTTTAAGTTTGTTTCAGCAGGGCGGGGTACTAATAAAACATGAAATCATTTAGCAGAAAAATTATTTTTTGCTTGTAATTTTACCGATGCTTCATCTAATATTTTACGAAGATATTCCAACACCCACGAAGATACTACTTTCGGCGATACAATTAATGTTTGTAATTATCTATACGATAAATATGGGATTGATATAGGACCTGACAATGAAAATGGCATTGTTTGACCTAAAAATGTTAAAGAAGGTGGTGAGATTGTTTTTTCTAGTGGTGTTCGTATTGCTTTTGCTGGCTATGCTAATGGTAATAAAATTATGGGTAAAGTTGGTAAAGGTAGTGGTATTATATCGGCGTGAACAGATGAAATGATACATGCCGAAGAAAAAGAAATTTTAACTGATAAAGAACTAGATAAAAGATATAATAATTTAAGAGTTTCAATGTTTCGTTCAAAAAGTTTAAAAGTATCTTATGAAAAATACACAGATGAAAATGATAATGAACAATATAATTTAGATAATCCTATTCCAGTAAAAGAATTATCTTGGACATTTCAAGAATGAGATAATATAACAAAACAATAGACTTCTTGCATAACCTAGTTATTTTAAAATTCCTATAAAATATATTTAA
>NZ_RXFY01000050.1:0-7443 GCF_044714355.1 Spiroplasma sp. ald
AAATATATTTTATAGGAATTTTAAAATAACTAGGTTATGCAAGAAATCTATTTAATAAAAGTATTTTCAGTCATATTTTTTTATCTCCTTTATTTTTTTATCGTATTTGATTTAAAATATTTTCAATATTATTAACTTTGTCAATTAAAGCTTCTATAATAATTTGTTCTAAATTGCTTAAATTGTTTTCTGTTGTTGTTTTAATTTCGTTAATTAAATCGCTAATCGTATTTTTAATATTATTTTCAAACATATAATTTCTTCTTTCTAATTTTTAATATTAATAATTCATCATTTATTTTTCTTAAAAATTAATTTTTTAATAATTTGATGGTTATTTTGGCATTGTAAAATCAAAAATCAAAGATTATAACTTATTTTTTGTTTGTTAATAAATTTTAATCTTGCTAAACAAGGTAGAGCATACTTTTTACAATATCAGCTACCTTTTCTGTTTTTGGTTAATTTTGTAAAGTACTCATTGATATAACACTGACATTTATTAATTAATACTGTCTTATTTGTTAATTTAATTTTTAACTCTTTTCAACAGAGTTCTTTTAAAGACACTTTCAAAATCTCCTTATAAATAGTAAGATTTCTAAATTTTTTATTGTGGAACACTAACTCTTTACCCATTGCAGGTTAAAGATTTATCCCCAAACCACAAAACTCTTTTATATTGCCTAAAATAATTGCCTGCATTGTGTCGTAGCGGTACGGACACCCCTGTATTGTTTATCCTCGCTTGCTTGGTTTTACGACATTCCAAGTAGGAGAGTTTTATTCGGTTGGTTTTGCTGTTATTTTCTTAAACTAAACAAGGTTAACGACAATTTTAATCTAATTAAAAAAGATAGAATTTTATATCTATCTTTTTCTTATTTTTTGGAAATTTTATACCAACCGAATATTTTACGCGGTCTTAACTAAAATAGAACCGGATTCAGTTAATAGGTATCAGTCTTGAGAAGGCTTTTCGCATTATATTACGAGAACTAATGATAGTTTAGCATATGAAAAATATGTATTAATTGGCCCAAAATATCAAGATAAATACCCCCGTTTTTTAGATCTTTTAGGTAATAATAAAATTGCAGTTGATTTTTGAACAACTATTCATGGCATTCATCTAAAAAATTATTTAGTTGATTATAAAAAACTTGATGTAACTAAAATTAAAAAATTAAATTTTGAACAAGTTTCTAGTTATTGAAAAGAATATACTTCGGATATAATTGCACAGCGTATTCCTCCAGATCCAAATCCGTCTAATTTTGTTGATATTTCTGGTAATTTTCCAGCAATTAAAATGAATGAAATTGATACGAATAAAATTCGTTCTTTAGTTTTAGCTTATGCTCAAAATTATATTAACCAAAAAGCAAGTGGGGCAAAATTAGGTATTGATTATTATGTCGTAACAAAAGAGGGTATTGATATTAGTAGTAATGTTGATACTTTGAAACCATTGTTAGATAATGCGATGGAACCAAAATATCTTAATATTATAATTAAAACAAAACAATTTTCCTCTATATTAATTGGTGAAGCTAATGGAAGTATTAAGAATTCACGAAATTATGATCCAGAAAAAGTAAAAGACTTATTAAAAATTAAATTTAATGATCAAAAATTTAACTTTGGTGATTTTTCAATTGAAGAAATGAAAAATTGAATTATAAAATATATTAATTTAGGATTAAAAAAATCTGATTATACAGATTTAGTTTTTAATAAAGACTATGGGATTTCAATTAACGATATTCCACCAACGGATGAAAATCATAATAATGTTCCTGGTTATTTTAATGATGAAATATTTTCTGATTTCTTAAATAATTTAGAAAATTCTAAAAAAATAACTGTTATAGTATATGCTAATGATGCAAGTGATTTAGCTGAAGGAAAAACCGAATTTGTTCTTGAAAATTATATTGATGGTAATAAACCTAATCCTGATCCAACCGATCCAACTAACCCTGTTGATCAAATTGACCCAAACCCCAATCCAATTGATCCGATAAATCCAGAAATGGCAACGTCAGGAGATAAAAAATATTTAGGATGATTCTTACCAGTTATTATTATTCCAATTATTGGAATAATAATTGGAATAATTTGATTTTATTTTCGTTTTAAAAAAAGAATTAGATGGTGTAATATTTACATTAAATTTAGGGAAAATATAAAATATTTTCCTTTTAATTTGTCAAAAAAATTATATATTTTATACTTGAATTTATAATTTATTGTTTGATATAATAAATAAAAGAGGAGTTTTATAAAATGATTGAAGATACAATAATTGCTCCAGCAACTGCAATGGTAAAGCAAGCAATTGCAATTATTCGCATGTCTGGAGTAGATAGTTATAAAATTATTAATAAAGTTTTTTCAAAAAAAATTATTCCACACGGAAATCAAATTTACTATGGTTATTTAAGAGATGGCAAAGAAATTATTGACCAAGTTATTTTGGTTTGTTTTCAAAAATCTAATTCTTTTACTGGAGAAGATATTATTGAAATTAATTGCCATGGTGGCGTATTAGTTACAAATAATATTATTAAGTTATTACTAAAAAATGGAGCACGTTTAGCAAATAAAGGTGAATTTTCACAACGAGCGTTTTTAAATGGAAAACTTAATTTAATTCAGACAGATGCTATTAATAACTTAGTTAATGCGACAAATGATACTAGTGCAAAAATAGCTTTGAATAATTTGCAAAATAAAAATACTTATTTAATTAGTACATATCGTGATGAATTATTAGATATCATTGCAAATATTGAAGTAAATATTGATTATCCTGAATATGATGGTGTTGGTGATTTAACTACACAAGAATTAAACCAACGGTTATTAATTTTAGAACAAAAAATTAATGATTTAGTTAAAATTAGTAAAGTTGGAAAAATGATTGATGATGGTATTAATGTCTTAATTTTAGGAAAGCCAAATGTTGGAAAATCATCATTATTAAATGCATTAATGAATGAAGATAAAGCTATTGTTTCTAATTTGCCAGGAACAACAAGAGATATTGTTGAAGGAAAGATTAATTTAGGACCATTAACATTAAATATTATTGATACAGCTGGCTTACGTGAGACAGTTGATAAAATTGAGCAAATTGGAATTGATAAAGCACGTCAACAAGTTATTAATGCTGATTTAATTTTAATTGTTGCTGATAATTATGCTGATTTAATGAATTTAAGTCCCGAACTTAAAAAACTAATTAAAAATAAAAAATATTTGTTAGTTTTAAATAAAAGCGATTTACTTAATATGCAAGTACAAAATGAAAATTTGCAACAAAATATTCTTTTAATTTCAGCATTAAACCGAGATATCAAGTCTCTTATTGATAAAATTTTAAATTTATATAAAACAGCCCAGATTACAAAAGATGATCAGCTAGTTTTGTCAAATATAAAACAAATTTCTTTATTAGAGAAGGTAGCAAATTCAATAAAAAATGCATATAATAATAGTACGAGTGGATTTCCGGTTGATATTATTAATGTTGACTTACATGATGCTTGAGAAATATTGGGTGATATTCTAGGTGAAAACTATGAAGAAGACTTATTAACAACAATTTTTAGTAAGTATTGCCTAGGAAAATAGGAGGAAAATATGCAAGGAATTTTTGACACACATTGTCATTTAATGTCACATGAATATGAGAACGAAGAAACATCAACTATTATTGCTGATGCTAAAATTAGTGGCGTGTTTTGACTTAATAATGTTGGTTATGATTTAGATTCTAGCCAAGCAGCAGTTCGCCATGCAATGCATTATGATAATGTTTTTGCAACAATTGGGTTTCATCCAACTGATGTTGCTAAATATGGGTTTTCAGATTTAGAGAAATTAGATCAATTATTAAATAGTGATAAAGTAATTGCTGTTGGCGAAATTGGTTTAGATTATTTTCATAAAACTGTTTCTCCAGATTTACAAAAGCATTGATTTATTAAACAAATTGAATTAGCAAAACAACATAATCTTCCACTTGCCATTCATTGCCGTGATGCTTATGAAGATTGTTATGAAATATTAAAAGAACAAAAAATAACACAAGGTTTGATGCATTGTTATAATGGAACAATTCAAATGGCTCAAAAATTTTTAGATTTAAGATTTTATCTTTCGTTTGCTGGTAATATTACTTTTAAAAATGCTCAGGAATTACGGGAAGTTGCTAAAATGGTACCATTAAATAAAATTTTAGTGGAAACTGATGCACCATATTTAACTCCTGATCCATATCGAGGGAAAAAGAATTATCCTAAATTTATTATGTATACAGTTAAAAAATTAGCAGAATTAAAGAATATGCCGGTTGAAGAAATGATTCGTATTACTAATAAGAATGCACGCAAGTTATTTAATCTTGATTAATTTTTAATTTCAAATTTAAAAATTACAATAAAAAAATATTAGGTTAACCTAATATTTTTTTTGCTTCAATTTATTTTCTTTTTTTACCTAATGACGATAATAATCCTTTTTCTTGGAAATTATATAAACCATTTTCGATGTTTTTCTTAATTGTTTTTTCAAAGATTTTTGTTCCTTCGATAACACAATTTAATGGATCTGAAGCTATTTTGGTTGGTAATTGGAAAATATCAAAGAAATATTTATCAATATTTCTAATTAAAGCTCCTCCTCCACAGATTGTAATTCCATTTCTCATAATATCACCAGCTAATTCTGGTGGTGTATTTTCTAATAATTCAATTACTAAATCTGTAATTTTAGAAAATGCATTTAATAAAACATTTCTAATTTCTTCTGAAAAGATTTTTGCTTCTTTTGGTAATCCTGAAACAATATCACGTCCGTAGATTTGCATTGATCTTTCGTTATGGTATTTAACTAATGAACCAATGAATTTTTTAACATTTTCAGCTGTTTTTTGCCCAATTGCAATGTTATATTCTGAACGAATGTATTTACGAATATCATCATCAAAATGATTTCCGGCAACTTTAATTGATCTTGAAACAACGATATCACCTGATGAAATAATAGCTAAATCAGCTGTTCCTCCACCAATATCAATGATTAAATGACCTTGAGGTAATTCAATATTAATTCCTGCTCCTAAAGCGCCCATTTTAGCTTCTTCTTCAATGATAACTAATTCAGCGCCCATTTCTTTAGCAACATTTTTTAATGCTTCTCTTTCAAGTTCAGTAACTCCACTTGGACATGCTAATAATACAATAGCATTTTTTCAAATGTTCATCATTTTCATTCTTGAAAAGATATGTTTTAATAAATCTTGTGCAGCTTCCATGTCTGCGATAACTCCATCTACTAATGGTGTTACCATTCTAATATCTCCGTGTGTTTTTCCTACCATATCATAGGCAGCTTTCCCTAAAGCAATTAAACTATTAGTTTTATTGTTATAAGCCATTAATGATGGTTCATTGTAGACTACACCTTGTCCTGAAACATATGCTAAAACATTAGCAGTTCCTAAGTCAAGAGAAATAAATGGTCTAGTTTCTGGTCTCACGTTTTTGTCCTCCTTAACAATTTAATAACTATTATAATCAATTAATGATTATTCTAGTAATTTAATTCTTTTACATGCATTGATTCTAATCTTAAGATATCAAAGATGTCTGATTCGAATTTTTTAGTTCCATTAATAACAGCTAATAATGGTTGTTCTCCAATTTTTGATGGTAATTGTAATGTATCTGTAAAGTAACGATCAATCCCGTTGATTAAAGCTCCTCCTCCACAGATTGTAATTCCATTTCTGAAGATATCACCAGCTAATTCTGGTGGTGTTTCTTCTAACACTTGAACTGTTAGGTCAATAATTCTTGACACTGGTACTTTTAATACTTCTCTGATTTCTTCAGGTGTTACTTCAATTTCTCTTGGTAATCCTGAAACAACATCACGTCCATAAACTTTCATTCTTCTTTCGTCAGGGTATTTTGATAATGACCCAATTTCGATTTTAATTTGTTCAGCAGTTTTTGATCCAATTTCTAGACCATATTGTGAACGAATGAATTTTTGTGCTTCATCATTTAAGTAATTTCCAGCAACTTTAACTGATTTTGATAATACGATATCTCCTGAGGCAATAACAGCAATATCTGTTGTTCCTCCCCCCATATCAATCACTAGGTTTCCAGCAGGTTTGTAAATATCAACCCCGCCACCTAATGCAGCCATTTTAACTTCTTCTTCTACAAAAACTTTTGATGCTCCTAAGTTCATAGCAATTTTTTTCAAAGCAGCTTTTTCTAATTCAGTAATTACTGATGGACAAGCCAATAACATAATTGAATGTTTTAATTGTTTTGTAATACGTAGTTTTGTAAAGATATATCTTAATTGTGCTTCTGTTGCACGAATATCTGTAATAACTCCGTCAACCATTGGTCTAACAATACGAATTGACTTATTTCCTTTTCCGATCATTTTGTAAGCTTCGGCTCCTACAGCAATAATTCTGTTTTCTTTAATTCTGTAAGCAACAATTGAAGGCTCATTGTAAATGATTCCCGAACCTGAAACATATACTAATGTATTAGCAGTTCCTAAATCCATAGAAACGAAAGCCGGTTTTTTTGCACTATTAAATAAAGCCATGTAATTTTGTCCTCCTGTTTCTTGTTAAATTAATTAGTTAGATTAATATATTTGTGATTAATCAATAAAATGAATTGCAAGTCTCTATATTTATTTTCAGATAGAGAATACAATACAAAAATATTATAACATAAATCCTAATCTTTTGTAGAATAAACAATGAAATAGGACAAAACAACTCTTATTAATTAAAAGAAAGGAGTTGTTTTTTTAATTAAAAAATGACTCACTTAACATGTTAAATTATTTAATTTCATATTTTTGTAAAAATAAACTATTAAAAATTAAATAGTGTTTTAAGTGTATCAAAATTGTACTTTTTTTAACAATCAATGTTTTAAAACAATGTTTTTAATCTTTGTTTCTTAATAAACATTGAACTAAAGCAGTTGTCTACAACATTGATTATAAACAATGTTTTTAATGGAGGTTTTTATATGTATAAGAAAATTAAGAAAAAAACATTGAAAAAAATCAATGATTTAGCAATCAATTCTTCTTATGTATCTAAACAAAAAGAAATATTAGAAAAATGAATAATTTAAATAATAAATCAATAACAAATATTTTTATTAACAATAAATTAATAAAATTACGAACCAATAATGCTATTTTTATAAATTTACCTAATCATGGTAATCATATAGGATGATGGCTTAATAAAGTTTTTGTTTATCAAAGCAAAAAATATATTGATTAGACTTCTTGCATAACCTAGTTATTTTAAAATTCCTATAAAATATATTTAAAATAGAAATTATAGGAATCTAAAATTATGAAATTTGATAAATTTGATTT
>NZ_RXFY01000051.1:0-7306 GCF_044714355.1 Spiroplasma sp. ald
AGTTTTATCTAAGAAATTAAATAACTTTAATAAAAATGTATTTTTGTTGTGGAAAAATTTAAAAAAATAGAAAAATATATTGACAATAAAATTAAAAGTAATACAATGTAAATAAGTAAGTAGTATATTATTCCACAATTTCTAAGATATTAATTTAAGACCCCAAAATAATTTATACGGCCAAAAATTATTGAAAAACAAAGGAGAATAAAATAATGAAAAAATTAATGATGATTTTAGCATCAGTATCACTATCAAGCCCAATTGTTGGGACAGCAATTGCATGTCATAGTCCTAAAACTGGGGGTGAAATTAATACAACAATAATACCAACTGTTGGTAATATTAAAGCAAATTTAAAAAAAGCAGGTTATGATGTTGATAACTTAGATGTTGATTTAGCGCCGGGAATGAAAACAGCAATTATTCGTTTTATGCCAGATGTTCCAAATCGCCCATTTTTAACAAAAAAAGTTGATTTAAAATGAACAACAAATGATATTAGTAAAATTATTACTGTTACATCATTGCCATATGATAATGGTTCTGGTACAAAATTAACCGTCGATGAAGTGTTAACTGTTGTTAATAGTTTAAATGGAACAAATTTTACTTTTTCTGATATTGAAATAAATCTTGATCAAGAAATTAGTCAATGAGTAATTACGCCAAAACCAGGTGGTAATTTTACTGGTTCAGCAGTTGAAATCGTTAATGAACCAATTACATTTTCGCAAGCATTTCCATTAAAAAATATTGGTGATATTTATCTCGCTGATGCAGTCTGAGAAGATTATAAAAAAGACCCTGAGGGTAAAACAATGAATATGACAGCAGCAATTATGGAGTTTGTTGGGGACCGAAATCGTTTCACAAGTTTATATAAAGATTCAATGTTAAAAGCGATTATGGGAGCTTTAGATGGTGGAATTGAAATATCAATTAATCAAGATAACGGGGAAGGGACTTTAAAAATTACAACGGAAGTTGAGCATGTTATTAATCATTCAACACTAACTGCTAATTTTACAGTCAAGACAACACCACGTAAGTTTTTAACGCAAGATAATGTTAAACCAACAGAAAAATTAATCCCTGTTAAATTAGATAAGATTTATACAAAAGAAACTGAAAACGAACTTCGTTATGATCTTGTTACAAAGCTATTAGGAAAACAATTTGCTGATCAATATCAGGAGATTTGATATAATGAAATTTGAGTAACTTTTAATGAGGATGGTAAAGGAGCAACTATTGAGGCTAAACCAGGCTCAAAAATTTTAGCAGCTTCTGATACTTTAGCTTCTTTAATGACAAAAATTCCAGCTTATAAATTAAATGTTACATTTGAATAAAAAGAAGAAATAAACTCATTAATCTTATGAGTTTATTTTTTTATTTGAACAGGCTATAATTAAAATTATTGCGGAATACAATAAAACATTAAAATATTTAGGGGGAATACAATGAGAACAATTTCATATATTTTATTAGGAATTATTTTAGTTATTTTAGTTATTTTTCTAATAATTTATTTAGTAAAAACACATAAAAAACCACTTGTAAATAATGATTCAGCATTATTACAGAAAGATATTCAAGCATCAAAAGAATTATTAGAGAAACAAGGATTAGGATTACAAAATCAACTTTCTGAACAAAAAAGAGAATTATTAACTTTAATTAGTGAATTTCAAACAAATTCAGTTAAAAATGATACTAAATTTAATCAAAACTTAACAATTTTAAATGAAGGATTAAGTAATTTTCAAAATAACTTGTCAAAGCAAGATACTGACTTAAAAAATAATTTAAACCATCAAGGTGGCATTATTTCCAAATCATTTACTGATGTTTTATCAAATTTAAAAGTTTTAAAAGAATCAACTACAACATTAAAAGAAGTTGAAGAAAAAGTTAAAACTTTAAATGATATTTTTTTAAATAATAAAAAACGAGGTAATTTAGGTGAATATTTATTAGAAAAAGTTTTAAGTGATATGTATGGTGAAGGTCATCAAGGATGAGACCGCCAATATAAATTGCCGACAGGAACTGTTGTTGATGCATTAGTTAAAACTGGTGGAGCAAAAGAAAACATTGCTATTGATGCGAAATTTCCATTAACAAATTATAATAAATACTTAGAAACAAGTGATACCGCAATTAAAAATAAATATTTAAATCTTTTTAAACAAGATTTAAAAGATCGAATTAATGAAGTTGCTAAGTATATTAATCTTGAAAATGAAATTTCAAGTGCAATTATGTTTGTTCCTTCCGAAGATTTATTTGCATTTATTTATGGCCAATTTCCAGATGATATTATTACTTTTGCATTTAAAAAACGGGTGTGAGTTACTTCACCAACAACATTATCAGCAATTTTATTTGTTTTAGAAAAACATATGCGTGAAGTTGCTTTTAATCAAAATATTGAAGCTATTAAAACTAATTTATTAAAAATAAAAGGCGAATTTGATCATTGAGTTGAGCGTTGACAAGAGTTTACGAAAAATTTTGCAAAATTTAATACTAATATTGAACAATTAAATACCACACATAATAAAATTCATAGTCAATATCAAAAAATTTTAAATGAGCAACAGTTAGAACAACCAACAGATTAAAATGAATGACGATAAAAGAAAAATATCTTAGAAGTAAGATATTTTTTTAATAATTTTTGAAATTAATTGTTAACAGAACTTTAATTTTGTTTTCCTTGTTATTGATTTTAATTAAAGTTATAATTATGTAAAGGCCAACACACGGAAAGTAAGAATAAAAATGAAAATACTAACAATGAAATTAAAACTTTTTAATGGTGTTGAAATCCCATTAATTGGGTTAGGTACATATAAAATGACTGATGAGCATAAAGTTTATCAAGCTGTTATTGCCGCATTACAAAATGGTTATCGTCATATTGACACTGCTCAAATCTATGGAAATGAAGAATTAATTGGCAAAGCAATCAAAGATAGTGGTGTTCCACGAAAAGAAATCTTTTTAACAAGTAAGATTTGAAATGCTAATCATAAGTACGATGTGGCATTACAGGAAGTAGATAACATACTAACACGGTTAGATACGGATTAATTTAGATTTATGTTTAGTTCATTGGCCCACTGCCGATTGAAATGAATGTTTTCGTGCGTTTAGAGACAGCGTATAAAGCAAAAAATTCGTGCAATTGGAGTCAGCAATTTTGAAGTTAGCCATTTACAAGAGTTAATCGCAATTAGTGAAATAAAACCAATGGTTAATCAAGTTGAACTTCATCCTGGTTTAAATAATATTGATGTTGTTAAATTTTGTCAAGCAAACAACATTATTATTGAATCATGAGCAACTTTAATACAAGGACAGTGTATGACAAATTCTACTGTTCTTAAAATTGCAGAAAAACACCAGAAAAGTCCTGTCCAAATTTGTTTAAAATGAGCAATACAACAAAATATTGTTGTTATTCCAAAATCAACCCATAAGGAACGTATTATTGCTAATAGTGAACTAGATGATTTTATGTTAGATGATGAAGATATGGCAGCATTATTTGCTTTACCACAGGTAAGATTAGGAGCTGATCCAAATAATTTTAATTTTTAATCACTATTTTTGTTATAATTTAAAAGATAGTTTATCAAAAAGAATGATTCGATGAAAAAATTGCTTAGTTTTTTTGGAACGATGATAATGTTTACAACTCCAAGTATTTTAACGATTAGTTGTATTTATCCAGAACATTATTATATTCCAACCCAAGATGCAACATTGCAGCCAGCAGTTGGCAAGTTTTTAACACATTTTATGTTACAACCCATTAATGATGAAGATGAATATTGAGTAAAACATCAAGATGATAATACAATTTTCACAATGTTTTCAAAAGAAAGAGAAGCTCATACTTTATGACCAATTATTAATTATAATTTTAATAATCCTTCAAATGTTCCAGCATTTGAGTTACCAACAACTAATGTTTTATTTAAAACATATATTGCAAGTATGCCAACCCATTTGCAAACAGCTAACCAATTATATCATGATTTTATTTTGTTTCCGTTAATTCGTAATACAACGGAGTATACTTATACGACGGGACAAACAACAATGTAAGAATATACTTTAGATGGTAGCCATTTTCCAACAACGATTTATTATTTAACAATTAATTTAAATTCAAATGTTTTTTGAAGTTATGAACTTAATAAAAATTTACAAGAATATTTAATTAATTATATTCAGAATCATCCAAGGTTTATTTTTAAACAAAATATGACAACAGCAGAAATTATTAAATTATGGCTAACAAATGTTTATAGTGATTCAAATAATTTTAAAATTAGTAATATTAAGACAATTGAAAATATTGATGAATTATATTGTTATTTAAAAAATAAAATTACTTTTCATTTTGATCAGTTAGATACTAGTAAAGTTAATCAAAATGGAAAATTTAATTTTAAAGTAACTGACCAAAATGGTAATTATATCTGAGAATTAAATGAATTAAAATACCAAATTCAAAACTAAATATAACAAAAATAGACACATAAATTTTATACTTTATGTGTCTATTTTTTATTTAAAGGCTACTTTTTTTTATAATTTAATCCAACAACATTTTTAACTTTTGTTATTTTTTTATTAGCAATTGCTCGTGCTTTTGTTGCTCCTAAATCAATTAATTCATCAATTGTTTGATCTTGCATTAATTTGTGGTATTTTTTTTGAATTGGTTCTAAAACTTCAATAATTGTATTGGCAACTTGTTCTTTTAATTGGCCATAATCGTGTTGAACAAATTCCTTAACAGCTGCTTCAATTGTTACTTTTTTTAAAACAGCATAAATTGTTAAAAGATTACTTACGCCTGGTTTTTGCTCAGGATTATAAGCAATTTTTCCTTCTGAATCAGTTACGGCGCTACGGATTTTTTTTCGAATTACTTCAGGTGCATCTAATAACCAGATAAAAGATTTAGGATCATTGGAAGACTTACTCATTTTTTTAGTTGGATTTTGTAAATCCATAATTTTGCCACCAATTGGTGGAATAAAGTCGGTCGGAATTTTAAATAAATCTTGTTGATAACGATCATTCATTCGTTCGGCAATATTTCGTGTTAATTCAATGTGTTGTTTTTGGTCTTTTCCAACTGGAACTAAATCAGTATCATATAATAAAATATCCGCGGCCATTAAAGTTGGGTAAGTTAATAATCCGGTTGGAATAAATTCAGTTCCATTTTCTGCTTTCATTTTTATTGATTTGTCTTTAAATTGTGTCATTCGTGATAATTCCCCAATAGTTGTATTGCACAATAAAATATGTGCTAATAAGGTAACTTCTAAGACATCTGATTGAACAAAAATAATTGCTTTTTGTGGGTCCAAACCACATGCATAATATAATGCAACCATATTTTTAATGTTATTTCGTAATTCTTCTTTGCTAATTGGAATTGTAATTGCATGTAAGTTTGCCACAAAAATAATTAAATTATTATCTTTTTGTAATTCAATAAAATTTTTTATCGCCCCAATATAATTTCCTAAAGTTAATTGTCCTGTCGCAGTAATGCCTGAAACAATTGTTGGTTTTTTTTGTTCCATATGTTTTCCCTTCTTGTCCAAATTTAATAACATATTTAGTAATATCATAGCAAATATTTTAGTTTTTCCAAAAGAAAAACAATAAAAGTAGTATTTTTCTTGGATTTTCAACCGATTTTGTTTACTATTTTTTGAACAAATAATATAATAACATTATACACTTAGAAGGAGAGTAAAAAATTATGTCGAGAATTGAGAAAATTAATGCTCGTGAAGTAATTGATTCACGAGGAAATCCAACTGTTCAAGTTGAAGTTTGAACAGAATTTGGCGGATATGGTTCAGCAATGGTACCATCAGGAGCTTCAACTGGAAGTCGTGAAGCATTAGAATTAAGAGATGGTGATAAAGGACGTTACCAAGGGAAAGGTGTTTTAAAAGCAGTTGGGAATGTTAATACAAAAATTGCCGAACAACTGGTTGGAATGGAAGTAACAAACCAAGTTGAAATTGATCATGCCATGATTACTTTAGATGGAACTGATTTTAAAAAGAATTTAGGTGCTAATGCAATGCTAGGAGTATCAATGGCTGTTGCAAAAGCAGCTGCTTCGGAATTAGAAATGCCATTATACAAATATTTAGGTGGTGTAAATGGGAAAAAACTACCTGTTCCAATGTTGAATATTATTAATGGAGGAGAACATGCTGATAGTGCAATTGATTTCCAAGAATTTATGATTATGCCAGTTGGAGCTGAAACTTTTAAAGAAGCTTTAAGATGATCATCAGAAATTTTCCATACTTTAAAAAAAATCTTACATGATAAAGGTGATATTACTGCTGTTGGTGATGAAGGTGGTTTTGCTCCGCATTTTAATTGAGCATATAAAGATCAAACTTTAGCTTCATTTCAAACAAAAACACCAGCTGAGGTTGCCTTAGATTTAATTGTTGAAGCAATTGAAAAAGCAGGATATAAACCAGGTAAAGAAGGTGTTATGATTGCAATGGATTGTGCTTCATCAGAATTATATTTTGATGATAAAAAATATCACTTTAAGAAAATTGAAAAAGTTACTGGTAAAGAATATGCCATTAAAACAGAAGAATTAATTAAATATTTAGACAAATTAGTTGATAAATACCCAATTATTTCAATTGAAGATGGTTTAGCAGAAGGTGATTGAGCTGGTTTTGAATTACAAGTAAAAACAATGGGACATAAAATTCAAATTGTTGGTGATGACTTATTTGTTACAAATCCAAAAATTACAGCAGAAGGGATTGCTCGTAACGCTGCAAATTCTGTTTTAATTAAATTAAACCAAATTGGAACAGTTACTGAAACAATTGATACAATTCAATTAGCACAAAAAGCAGGTTGAACAGCAGTTGTTTCACATCGTTCAGGCGAAACAGAAGATTCAACAATTGCTGATTTAGCAGTCGCTTTAAATACTGGTCAAATTAAAACAGGAAGTATGTCACGAAGTGATAGAATTGCAAAATATAATCGTTTATTAGCAATTGAAGATGAGTTAGGAACAGTAGCTGAATATGATGGAATTAAAACATTTTATAATTTAAAAAACATGTTGCTGATTTAAAAAAATAACCTTATAAAAGGTTATTTTTTTTATTATGATTATATAAATATTTATGGTGATAAAAGAATGTAACAATACCAAATATTTGAAATTTTAAAAAATAGTTGAAACATCGTTTTGATACTATATGTAGTA
>NZ_RXFY01000052.1:0-211 GCF_044714355.1 Spiroplasma sp. ald
AATTATAATTTGCTATTAGTATCTTTTTAAAAATATTTACAATTATTTTAATAGGTTATGCAAGAAGTCTAATGTTTAAGAAAGGATAGAAAACAAATGAAGGTTACACCAATTATTTTAGTAACATTAGGAGCTATTAGTAATGCAATACCTGCAATTAATACATTTAATACAAGTATAAATCCAACTACCGTTGAAGTAAGTAGTATAA
>NZ_RXFY01000053.1:0-7161 GCF_044714355.1 Spiroplasma sp. ald
ATAATGATAATTTATGAAATGATTCATTCCGTGAACAAATTGAAAATATGAAAAATGAACTTGATAATATGGATAGTTCACTTACTAATTCAAGCAAAATATTAGAAGATTTTAATCAAGAATCATCAATAATTTCAATGTATGATTTGCAAGAAATTTTTAATGCAATAATGGGTGAAAATGATACCGAAAATATTATTGCAGAAACAATTCAAAGTGGTTTTGCAGAAGCGAGTTATGACAGTATTACCGTAGGAGAAACAATTGAAAGTCGTCTTTTAACTGGTTCATTAGGAACAGTGGCAACAACAGCATTAGGGGTAGCAACAGCCATTGCATTAGTAATATATGGTGGATATTATACTTGCACACATTGAGATGATATTAAAGCTTTTTCAAATAAAGCTGTTAATAATGCTAAACATTATATTTCAACAACAACAGATTATTTAAAAAATTGACTATCTTTTTAACATAACAATTTTTAAAACACGATAATTTTATATAAGAAAGGATAATTAAATATGAAAAAACTAATAGTTATTTTTGGGGCATTAGGACTTAGCAGCAGCGGCTTAAGTGGGGCATTAATGGCAACTCCTGCTTTAAATCCTTCAAATCAAACTGTATCACAAGAATTTATTATGAAAGATATTATTGGGGATATATCAAATTCAGAATTATTACCATCAAATGTTTACTCGTTATTAAATTCAGATAAGAAACCATCTAAAGTTAAAACTAATTCTGGTTTTAAAATGTTGAAAAAATTTCAGAATTTTACTAAAAAAGCATATAAAGAATTTAAAACAGATGCTAAAAGTCTTGGTAAAAAAATTGGGAAAGAGCTTAAAGCGACTGAAAAAACTGTTGTAAACAAAATTGTTGCAACTGAAAAAATCCTTGGTAAAAAAATTATCCCGCCTAAAACTATTGAAACAGGACTAGATAAAGTTGAAAAAATATCGGAAACTGGTATTAAAGATATTGTAAAAAGAAACCATGGGATTAAAAACTTCTTTACAAAAAAAACTAATAAAGTAAAAAAGTTGTTAATGGTGGATTCCAACGGATGAAAAATATTGGTAACACTGCGGAAACATTTTTAAAAGAAAAGGGTAAAAGTATTGAAAAAATAGGTAAAAATACTTTACAAAGAATGAAAAAAACAGGAACTGCTGTTAAAACCTTTGCAAAAAAAAGAGGGTAAGAATTTTAAAATTTTTCTAAAAACTCACGGTAAAAATATTAAGACAGGAATTAAAAAAGGAGCAGTTTTAGCTTATAAAGAGCTAAAAAAAGCACCACGAATATTAGGACAAGTAATAGGTCAATTTACTAATGGTTTAGTATGTGCTTTATTTGGACTTGCGCCAGGATCAATAGGAATAGTATTAGGTTCAGCAACCATTGGCGCAGTTGGCTACTATGTTTACAATCATCCTTATGAAGCGAAAAGTTTTGCTAATTCAGTGATTGATACAACAAAGAATACTGCATCTTCAACGGTTCAGTTTTTAAAAACTTGATGACCATTTTAAGATTTTTATCTAAAAATAAATAAAAAAAGCAATTTATGAATATGTTAAAAAATAGACATATAGAAAGTAAGTTATAGGAATGATTTTCTGTATTCAATAGGATTCATTCCTTTTAATTTCTAGGAAAAATGCTTTATTTTATTAAGTTTTTAAGATATAATTAATAAGTTGTTAAATTTTAATTTATTCTGTTATCTAAAATAATATTAATATGTAAATTCAACAGCTGTAATGTTAAAAAAACAACTAAACTATTTATACTAAATTTTAAAGGAGACTAAATGAATTTTAATACATTAAATTTATACCCAGCATTACAGCGAATGATTGTTAAAATGGGTTATACTAACCTAACTGAAATCCAAGAAAAAGCTATTCCAGTGGCTCTTAATAATCAAGATATTATTGGTAAAAGTCATACGGGAACTGGTAAAACTGTAGCTTTTATTTTGCCAATTTTACAAAACTTAAATACGCACTTAAAACAACCACAAGCGATTATTTTATGCCCAACCCATGAATTAGCGAGCCAAATAATTGACCAGGTTCGAAAATTAGCAACTTATTTGGAAGGTGTAAATGCAGCCTTAATTTGTGGTGGTTCACATATCCAACGTCAAATTTATGCTTTACGAAAAAGTAATATTATTGTGGGAACTCCGGGACGAATTGCTGATCATATTAATCGTAAAACATTACGATTAGATAAAATTAAAACAATTGTTTTAGATGAAGCTGATGAAATGTTAAAAATGGGATTTAAAAATGATCTTGATAAAGTATTTCAAAATGCTCCTAAACAATATCAAACATTATTATTTTCAGCAACAATGTCAAAACAAGTATTAGAAATTGCTAATAACTATCAAAATAATCCTGTTGAAATTGTTGTTACAAAAAATGTTATTGAACAAAATAATATTAGACAGCAATATGTAAATGCATTGTCTTATCATAAGGAAGATGTTTTAATAGCATTATATAAACATTTGCAACCAAAACGAAGTATTATTTTTTCAAATACAAAAGTTTTTACTAATAAAATTGCTGAAATGTTAACAAACAATGGTATTCCTTGTTGTGTCATTAATGGTGATAAAAGTCGTTATGAACGAGGGCAGGCAATGCGTTTATTTCGGGATGGTAAAGTACAAGTTATGGTTGCCACTGATGTTGCGGCACGAGGAATTGATATTGATAATATTGATTATGTTATTAATTACGATATTCCAATAGAACGAGAAAGTTATATTCATCGGATTGGAAGAACAGCACGTGCTGGTGCTACTGGTGTAGCAATATCAATTGTTTCAAATCGTAATGATTTAAGAGAAATTCAACATTTGGGTACATATCAAAAGAAAAAAATTGAGTTATTAGATATTACAACATATGATTTAAAACAAAAACCACAAGGAACAAAAAACATTAGTTCTAGTAATAAAAAAGCAACTTTTAATCAAAAAAATAATAGTTTTAAATATGAGTATTCATATTTAGATAATAAAAAGAACCAATCTAATGCAAAAAAGAAATTTAATACCCAAGGTAATAAAAAATGAAAACAAAAAACAAAAAAAAAAACAAAAATTTGATAAATCTAATTTTAGTTTTAATCGAATTTAAGTTTGCTTATTTTTTAAAAAAATAAAAACAATAAATCAACTTTTTATAAATTGTTTTTTATTTATTATTATTTTATATAAAGCAATAATTTGATTTTTAACTAGTATGATAAATTTAAAATCTATTGCTAATTTAAATTAAATGTTATAGAATAAAAACCGTATATGATTTTAAAAAATAAGTATTATGGTTTAAAATAAATTGCCTTAATTGAGTAAGAAAGAAAAACAGAATGGAAATTACTGCAGAAATTAAAAGAGCATTAAAAAAAACTTATAAATCAATTAAAAAAAGCATTAATAAATTTTTTAAAAAAATTGGTTTTAATAAAATTGAAACTAATAAAATATTAAGTAAGATTTCTAATGATGTAAATGAGTTAATAAATACATGCATAAATATTAGATACTTTGAACAAATAGACTTACTTTATCAAACACCTAGTTTTTGACAAAATTCAGAAAATAAAAAAAGTGTTAATGAATCAGTAGCACCAACATTAGCATGTTCACAAGAAACACCAATTTATGAGAATGTTCCTTTTGTTAATAAAGACCAAGGAAATAAATACAAAGAATTACTTGATGATGCTAATAATCTGTTATTACACGAAAAAGAAGACGCCTTAAATAAATTAGTAGGGCAAGTTGAAGATACAGATGACATCGGAATAGAAAAATAAGATTATTTTATATCAAAATAATTTAAAAGACATTTTTATTGTAAAAATATTTGATTTAAAAAAAGATAATATTTATCTTATTATCTTTTTTTATTTTGAACAAAGAGGATACCGTTCTTTGTTAAGAGATTGAAAATAACATAAAATAGTGTATAATTACTTCTGTTAGTTAAAAAATACTAATTTAAAAAGGGGATTACTTATGAAGAAACAATATCTTTCAAAATTATCAGAACCAGAAATTCGTGCAATTTGAGATAATACTGCTCGTGGTGGTCGTCGTAATAATTTACTTTATCGTCGTGATATTGCAGGAGCTTTTATTAAAATGGGAGAATTAAATCAAGAAACAGAATTTGGATGAGTGATTGAACCATTAATGCCACTAGAAAAAGGCGGTAAATTATAAGTTAATAATTGTTTAGCAATGCATTGAAAAAATGCAAAAGCTCGACGAGGAACATTAAATGATTGAAAAGCAGCAGTCTAAGGTGTTACCAAAACAGACAATAAAAAAGAGTTTCAAAAACCAATGAATATTAAAAGTGATAAAATTATTAAAACAACAATGATGAAAGATCACGAAGTTCACCCAATTTGAGAAAAAAGATAATTTAATCTTGTTTTTTATAAAAATGATATATTATTATTTGTAATTACACAATACCAAATGTGAAATTCTTGGTAAAGGAGATAAATAGGAATGAAAAAATTGTTCAGTGTCTTTGCTGCAATTAGCATCTTAGCTGCTCCGGTAACATACACAATTGGATGTAATCCAATCCCTGATTTACCTTATATTTCAGATAATCAAATTTTAGAAAATACTAAGAAAACTATTAATAGCCTTGTTTTGGATGAAAATAGTAAGGTTAACACATTATTTGATTATAATCTTGATACATGAGTAAAACCAACTTTTTTCCCAAAAAAAAATATTATGAATATTAATATTGAAAACAAAGATATTTTAAAACAAATGCAACTAACTATGTCGCAATTAAAAAAAATTCATAGTGAAGAAAATTTAGCAAAAGATAGTTTAGAATATATGAAAAAAAGTTTACTGTCATCGCGAGATTTAAGAAGTCAGCCGTGACCAACGGTTGTTGAGAAATATAATTGATATTTAGATCAAACAAGTAAAAATAAAACAGTAACTGATTTAGAAACTTTAGTATCTTATTATGATAATCCAATTTCAGAAAAATCAGATTTATATGACAAAAAACGTTGATTATATGTTGACCAACTGCGTAGTGAAAATGTAAAAGATTGATTTAAAGATTCTCATTCATGGACTTTAAATCCTACTAGCGCAAATTATAATGAAAACACAAAATTTGATCAAGGAATTTTTTATTATGTTTTACTTAACACTTACTTGCAAAAAGTGCAGACACATTATAATGTTCAATTAAAAAATATTTGAAAAGAATATAGCAACAAAAACGATAAAGAAAGCATTCAAAATATTATTAGTCATGATATTGCAGGAATCACTTTAACTTTTACGGTCTGAGATCCTGAAAAATGAACCAAATATTTTGTTGATGGCCATCCTGTTGTTAATAGTAACGAAAATATTTTTGAAAACTTACCAATTTTACCAATTGAACAAAAAATTGGAGTTAAATTAGTTGTTGCAAATATCTATGGAACAGTTTCTAGTTATTTAATCGGAAGTTTTGTAATTTCTAATTTATTAGGAATTGAATAAATGCGGTTTACCATTTTTTCTAAAAAGAAATAAAATATGATAAAATATAATTGTCCGCAAGGACAGTTTTCTACGTTTATTATAACGTTAAGGTGTGTTTGGGGTTATTAACCGCTATATAAATCAGTAACTCTACACCCAAGCACTTAAAGCGGTTCAGAGTTATTTTTAAAATAAAGTAAAGGCTAACAGTTGAATGTTAGTTTTTTAATTTGAAAAAAATGAATTATCCGATAAAATTTATAAAGAAATTAGTGAGGTTTTGATGGTGCAGAAAAAAGTTATTTTAATTGTTGGTCCAACAGGAAGTGGTAAAACTGATTTATCAATTAAGATGGCTCAGCGTTTTAATGGGGAATGTATTAATGCTGATGCTACTCAAATTTTTAATGGGTTAAATCTTGCAACAAATAAAATAACACCATCTGAACAAATTGGTATTCCACACCATTTATTATCAACAATTGATTTAAAGGAGAATTATTCCATTAAGATGTATCAACAAGAAGGGCGAAAAATATTAGCTCAATTATGAACTAAAAATAAGCTTCCAATTGTAGTTGGTGGTAGTGGGTTGTATATTAATGCACTATTAAAAAATTATCAATTTTCTGACCAGGGTCGTGATTTATTAAAGACAAAAGAATATGAACATATTTCTAATTATGCTTTGTGAGAAAAATTAGCAGCAATTGATCCGCAAGAGAGTAATAAAGTTCATCCTAATAATCGAAAACGTGTTTGGCGAGCATTAGAATACTATTTCCAAACCGGAACATTAAAATCAGTTAATGATCATCACCGTAATGAATGATATATTGAACCATATATTATTGGGTTATTACCAGATAAAACAGAACTGTATCAATATTTATCTGAACGGGTATTACGATTAACAGAGCGGGGTTTATTTGTTGAAGTTGAAACAGCATATAAATATTGCAATTATGATTCAGCAAAACAAAGTATGAAAATTATTGGCTGTCCAGAGATTATTCGTTATTTAAAAGGCGAGCTTTCATATGATGCAACATTAGCAACAATGGTTCAAGCTAATAAAATTTATGCTAAAAAACAAATAACATGATTTAAAAATCAATTAACAAATGTTCATTGATATTCATTTTCTTATTCACAGTTTGATGATCTTTGTCAACAAATTATGGTTGAATTTAAAAATAGTAATTATTTAAAATCATAATTTATTTTTTGTAAAGTAAAGATGCAAGTAGGATTTTTAACCCTTATTAAATTAATAATATATTTTATTATTAAAAATTGCAACTATTTTTTCAAAAAAAAATATTTTTTTAAATTATGTAGTTATTTCAGCATCACGAAAAATGATTTTTGTTAAAAATCTAAAATTAATAATTTAATTACTGAATATTTTGTAAAAATGCCTCTTTGGAGGACAATCAACCTAAACTCGGTCGTGTTTTTTCATTAATAATTTTCATAACTTTATTAATTTCTTTTTGAGTAATATTGTTAAAATCTGTTTCCTTAATAAGATATTCTCTAATATCTATATTCATTAGACTTCTTGCATAACCTAGTTATTTTAAAATTCCTATAAAATATATTTAAAA
>NZ_RXFY01000054.1:0-7221 GCF_044714355.1 Spiroplasma sp. ald
GTTATGCAAGAAGTCTATTTTATCTTTCAACAGTATTTTCTTCTACTGCATCATTTTCATTTTCTGTGATATTTTTATACACATCGCTAACTTTTGTTGAATCTAACTTTGGAACTGTAATAATTGTTTCTTTTCTTAATTCTGGAATTGGTTTTGCTGGTGGTAAATAATCATAGATTGGTTCATTTTTAGAAGATGGAATATTATCATAAATTGGCTCAGGAATTGCCTCATAAATTGACTCATCATTTAATTTAATCGGAATTTCATAACCATCTTCATCTTTAGTACTATCATTATTTAAAAAAGTTCAAGATATATTAGTTAAAAAACCTGGTTCAAAATTTAAATTTTGCTCTGAATCAGTAATTTTTCGATAACTTTCCATTGTTTCTATTAAATTATGTGTGTTTTTTGTTGCAATTTGTACTGATTGCTTTTTACTAAAACCTAATGCTCTTGCAAGTTTTTTAATGTGTTTTCTTGTATTTTTTAGAATTTTTTTTACTAATTTTTCAACTTTTACCATAGCACGCATAGTTTTTACCCTTTATCATTATTATATTTATTAAGGACTAACAAATATAAGCCATGTACTTTAAAAAACTATTTTTTAAATCATATATAACAAGATACTACTATACTTAAATTATTTTGTCAATTTAGAGTTAAAACAAAGAAAATAAAAATGTATCAATTTGATACATTTTAAAAATTAGTTTGTGCCAAAAACATTTTTGAAAACTTCATCATATGTTCCAACTGGAATAATATTCAATGTTTCTTGCACTTCTTTTGGAATATCTTCAATATCTTTAATATTTTTATGTGGAATTAAAATTGTTTTTAAACCACTACGGTTCGCAGAAATTGATTTTTCTCTTAAGCCACCAATTGGTAAGACTTGTCCTCGTAAAGTAATTTCACCAGTCATTCCAATATCTTTCGATACTGGACGATTACTTAAAGCACTGATAATTGCTGTTGTTAAGGTAATTCCAGCTGATGGTCCATCTTTTGGTACTGCTCCTTCTGGAACATGAATATGAATATCATGTGTTTCAAAGAATTTTGGATCAATGTTAAATTTGCCAGAATTTGCTTTTACATAGTCTAACGCAATTGATGCTGATTCTTTCATTATGTCACCTAATTTTCCAGTTAACACTAATGAACCTTTTCCTAAGAAACTATTAACTTCAATTGGTAAAATATCACCACCAAATTGAGTATATGCTAATCCTGTTACAACTCCAACTTGTGATTCTTTTTCTTTTTCGATATGTTCAAAACGACGTTTACCTAATAAATCATTAACAGTATCTGGTTTAACTGTTAAATTAACCATTTCTTTATTTAAGAACTTAACAATAAATTTCCGTGCAACAGCATTTAAATCTCGTTCTAACTGACGAACTCCTGCTTCACGCGTATAATATTTAATTATTTCATTAATTGCATCATCAGTAATTATTAATTGTCCATCTGCTAAACCATTATTACTTAATACTTTTGGAACTAAATAATCTTTTGCAATATGGAATTTTTCCAATTCAGTATATGATGATAATTGAATAATTTCCATTCGGTCAATTAAAGCTTCTGGAATATTATCATAATAATTGGCTGTTGCAATAAACATAACATCACTTAAATCATATGTTTCTTCTAAGTAGTGGTCAGAAAAGGTTGAATTTTGTTCTGGATCTAATACTTCTAACATTGCACTAGCGGGGTCACCACGATAATCTGATGCCATTTTGTCAATTTCATCTAATAAAAATAATGGATTTATTGAACCAGCACGTTTCATTGACTGAATAATGCGGCCTGGCATCGCTCCAATATATGTTTTACGATGCCCGCGAATTTCTGATTCATCTTTTACGCCTCCCAAGGCCATTTTAACAAATTTTCGTCCTGTTGCTTCAGCAATTGATTTTGCTAAACTTGTTTTCCCAACCCCTGGTGGCCCTACTAAACAAATAATTTGTCCTTTTAAAGATTTAGTCATTGTTTTAACGGCTAAGTATTCAATAATTCTTTCCTTAACTTTATCTAAACCAAAATGATATTTATCTAACACTTCTTTTGCAAATTTTAAATCATTTTTTTCTTCTGTTTTTTCCCATCATGGAATTTGCATCATTCAATCAATATAAGTTCGAATAATATTTGATTCACTTGATGCTTGTGGTAATGCTTCGTAACGAGTGATTTCTTGTTCAATTCGTTCTTTAATATTTTTTGGAAATGGTTCTTTTGCTAATCGTTCTTTATATAATTTCATTTCGTCAGCAGCGCCATCAAATTCATCTAGTTCATCTTTAATTGCTTTTAATTTTTCTCGTAAGTAATATTCACGTTGTTGTTCATCAACTCGTTCTTTAATTTTTTTGCTAATTTTATTATCAATATCATTGGCTTGTTGTTTATTAACTAAATGATCAAAAATAATTTGAAGTCTTTTTTCAACATCTAATTCTTCAATAATTTCTTGTTTTTTTGCCACTGGAATAAATGGTAAAAATTGGGCAATTGTATCAACAACTTCATTCCCATCAACTGAATCACCAATTTGATCTAATAAATCTTCTGGCAAAATATCTTGTAATTCCATTAATTCTTTAATATTCGCTGTTAATTTTTCAACAATTTTATCTTCTGATTTAACAAATGATTTTAAAATATCAATATCAGCAGCATAAAATTCTCCTTCGCGTAAATCTAAAATTTTTACTCGATCAACTGCTTTAAAATTAACTGTTAGACTACCATCTTCCCATACTTTACGAATTTTTAACTCTGCTAAAATCCCAATTCGATAAATTTCAGATAATTTTGGATTATCTTCTAATGGTTTTTTTTGACTAACTAACACAATATGATTATCAAAATCCTTGCTAGCTGTATTCACCGCTAAAATTGATTTATCTCGTCCTACCTCTAATACTTGTTCAAAGCCTGGAAAAATATAACTACCCCGTGTTACAAGAACGGGTACATTTTTTAATTGTGTTATTTTTGAATCCATCTTCAAAACACCTCCTGTTTCTTTTCTTCACTTATATTGACAATATCTTATCTTATTTTAAAAAATATCGCAATATAAATTTAAGTTACACAAAAATTATAACAAAAAAATTAGCACTTGCAATAGGTAAGTGCTAATTTTTAAAAAATCATCTCACCTACTGTTTATTATATCTTTACCCCAAAATTAAGGAATACCAGTTTAATACTTAATAATATTCTTATTATATCATAAAAAGAAAGAAAATTCAGCACTTTTCATGCTAATCCAGATTATCCTCCTATATAAAAAAACTAACATTATTGTTAGTTTTTATTCTATTCACCATTATTTTGATATAAAAAGGCAAATACCTTATCATGCATAACTTGTTCTTTTACTTGTTGGTCGGATACTAATTTTGTTTCTTTCAATGCTTTACCATCAATTCCAAATTGTTTTCCTAACTTTTCATATTGTTCATCAATTTCTGTCTCAGTTGCAATAATATTTTCATTTTGAACAACCGCATCAACAATAACACCATTTTCTAAACGATTCTTAGCGTCTTTAAATAACTCATTAAAAATATCTTCTTCTGACATTCCTGTTCGTTTTTTATACGTTTTTATATCCATTTGTTGACCTTGTAACTTTTGTTCAAACTCATGTTTTAATTGATTTGCTTCTTTACGAATAATTGATTCTGGTAAAGCAATCTTTGAATCTTCTGCAATTAAGCGGAATAAATGGCCAATAAAATGATCATATTCTTGTTTTAATAATTGCTCATAAATATTATTTTTAACATGCGCTTCCAATTTAGCTAACGTATCAATACCTTTCAAATTAACATCTTTTGCTAATTCATCATTTAATTCTGGTAATTCTTTTTTTTTAACTTCCTTAATATTTAACTTAAAAATAGCAGGAGTTGATTTTAATTCTTCAACATGATAATCAGCTGGGAAAGTAACATTAATTTCTTTTTTATCACCTGTTTTTAAACCAATCATAGATTCTTCAAAACCGGGAATAAATTGACCACTCCCAATTTCTAAAGTAAAATCTGTTGCTTTACCACCTTTAAATGGTATTCCATCAACAAAACCTTCAAAATCAAAAATTACTGTATCTCCAGTTGTAATTTCTGTTGTTTTTGGTTTAAAAATTGCAAAACGATTACGCAATTGATTAATATTATCATCAATATCTGCTTTTTTAACTTCAATTTTTGTCTTTTTTAATTCTTTATCAGTAAAACCAGTATACTTACTAATTTTAACTTCTGGTTTTAAATCAAATTCTAATTGTAAGATATACTCTGTTTTACTAATTTTTTGTACACTTGGAACTGGTGATGAAAATGGTTCAATATCTGATTTTTGATCAAACGCAAACTTATAAGCTTTATTAACAACTAAATGATGTGCCGCATCTAAAATTTTTGCTTCAGTTAGATGTTTTTTAATTAAATCAGTAGGTACTTTCCCTTTTCGAAAGCCATGAACCTCTAATTGCTCTGCTGCTTTTTTTTCAGCTTTTTTAATATAATCTGTCCATTCTGTACCATCAATGGTTACATATCATTTTCCAATTCCTTTATCTTGTATTTTTTCCGCTTTAAATTTCATATTTTACTCCTTAACTAATTATTGCACATAATTTATTATAACAAAAAGAATGACTTTAAATAACTTTTTTCCCCAATTTATTTTGCTTTTTTGGTCTAATTCTAAATAATAATTTATTTTATAATTCTTGTTGGGTTAAGTAAGGAAGATATTTTTTTACTATTTCAACTTGAACTGTAAATTGTTCTGCCAGATCTTGGATTACTATTTCTTCGCCATACATCCGATGACCTTGATATATAATTGCAATTGTTAATGCTTTTTCTTCATTATTTTCTAAAAAATAAGGATATAAGTTATAATAATATGTTTCTAGCAAATATAAACAAGTATGGTATAAACTAGGATTATCATTATAAACTCATTGATCTAATAATTTCATTATGATTTTAACTTGTTCATTTTCTTTATATGGTATTATTTGACTTGGATTCAAGTGAAAAATACCATTTGTTTTTTTCACTTCAAATATTTCTGTAATTTCTTGTTTTTTTAATAAGTATAATAAATAAATCTTTGTAAAATCAGTGACTTTTTTATTCAGAAAATATTGACGAATTACTGGTAAAATTTGTCGTAAATTTTGGTCTTTTAAATATTGAAAAGCTAATAATTGAGTTTCCTCATCAGATGGATTCGCTAAAATATCACTAATTTTTGCTAATGTTCAAACTGTTGTTTCACTTGGCTTTTGTTCTCGAATTTTTTCATTAACTTCTTGTAATAATGTTGTTAATACTTTCTCAACTTGTTGAGGAATATAAGGCATCAACAATTCATCATTAATTTTGATAAGTGCCCCATTGTAATTATGATTACTAATTAATTCTTTAATTTCATTAATTAATTCATCATAATAATTTAATGGTGTTTGCATTTAATAAATCCTCCTTAGATAAAATAATCTTTTATATTATTATAACAATTTTAAAAAAATAAAACCTTATTTAATCATTTAAATAAGGTTTTTAATTTAATTACAATTTAAAAAATGGCGCCCACAGAGAGATTCGAACTCCCGACCCTACGCTTAGAAGGCGCATGCTCTCTCCTACTGAGCTACGTGGGCATACCATACAAATAATAACATAAATTAAAGAATATTTTCAAGAAAATAAGTTTGTTTTTTTAAAAATAAATTTCATCAATAATATTATAATCATGTAATACTTCTGTTACTTTTTTTGTTGGTTTTATTATTATAAATTGCTTTTGAAGGTGAATTACTGCACGATAAATTAAAATAAAAACAATACTATTAATCGTAAATTTCAATAAATTAAAAGGAATAACTATCGGTACTAAAATACTTTTAAATCATTGTACTGTTTCGTGGGGAAGATGTAAGAAATGAGCATACATGTCATAAATAAATAATCAATTAAATAATGTCATTACAAATGAAGCAATAATTGTTGCTAAACTAACATTTATTGTTGTAATTAAATAATCAACTTTTTTTGAAAAATTATTTTTAAACAAGTGATTAAATCCTTTTCGTAAAAAATTATCGCCTAATCAAAAAACTAATAAAAAAATTAAATCTGCTAACATTAAAGCAAATACATCAATGGGGGTATCACCTAAATAAACCATTCGTAATCAACTAACACTAATAGTTAAAAAACTAGCATAAATAATACCAAACAAACGAAGAGATAATAACATTAAAAAATCAGTTAACTCAATTTTTAAAAATGGAGCAACGGGAAAAACTGTTAAATTCATTATTTTACTTAATCATGACAATAAAACATATAAAGCAATCACAATTGCCATTGCCACAATTCTTTTTGTATCTAAGTAAAATAAATTTTTTATTTTTGTTTGCATATTATCACCTTTTTTAATTATAAATTATTTTTAAAATATAGCAAAGTAAAAACTAATTATAAAAATTATTCAGTTAAATATAAAATGCTTTGTATATGATTCATACAAAGCATTTTACATCCAACAATTTATTTTGTTTCAGGTTTAACATTTCCTAAACCAATTGTTGCATTGTATTCATTTTTAGGAAAACTTATAGTAACTATAATGCGATTAAATCCTTCAGTTAAAATTGTAGTTTTATTAGTTTTTGCAATTGATATATTTTCACTAGTTAACTCTTTTACTAAGTTAACAAGTTTTTCTTTAATTTTAATATTTTTAATATCTTCTCTGTTTGTTATTGCCTCTATCGTATCTTTTTTGTTTTTATCAATAAAGTTTCATATATAAGGCAATGCTACTTCTAATTTTTGTTTTGCATTCAATTCTGAACCATCAGCTATTCCTTTGTTTAGAATTTGAACTAAAATTGCATATGCAGTATATTCTAATGTATCAGGGTCTTGTGACAATTGAACACTATCTAAAATAATATGTATTGTATCTTTTGCAGAACCAAGTTGTAAATCAATTAAGATCTCATTATTTCTTGTTCTTAAAACAGCATTTTCTTCAGTGATTTTTGCATCACTATTTTTCAAACTATTTATTAATGTAATAATCTCTTCTCTGACATTTTTATCACTAATATTAGACTTCTTGCATAACCTATTAAAATAATTGTAAATATTTTTAAAA
>NZ_RXFY01000055.1:0-7212 GCF_044714355.1 Spiroplasma sp. ald
AATAAAAGACATAATTAATTAAAATTATAATTTGCTATTAGTATCTTTTTAAAAATATTTACAATTATTTTAATAGGTTATGCAAGAAGTCTATTATTCTTATTCAATTTCTGAGTTTTTTCAAAACCCCAATTTTTTACATGCGACCAACATTGCATTTTTGACAATAAATCTATATAATATTTGCAAATAAGGTAAAATAATTCTTTAAAGGTAAGGTGTAGTAAAATGAACAGGCTATTTGAAATTAATTATATTGATTGACCATTAATATTATTTATTGCTAAGGTATTAGTCTTTTTTGCTGTTGTTTATTTTGCTTCATATCTTACAAATCTTACTGTTTTAAAGAAAAAAACAAAACAAAGTTTAACAATTATCTTTTTAGTTGGAATTCAAACTAGTTTTTATTTTTTACTAATGGATACAACGAATTTATTGGTTCTTCGTAATCTCCTTTCCTTAACAGTTTGCTTAATTAGTTTATGAATCTTAATTGGGAAACAATTGCTTTCTAATTATTATAATGATTCAATTATTTGTCTTTTTTCAATTATATTTAAAGTTAGTTTAATAACAATATTTGCAATTCATAAAGCTAGCATCAAAGGCTCAGACGATATGGTTATTCTTATTTTTCTAGTTTTTATTTCATTTATTGCAACAATATATTTTTTTAAACAATATTGAACAAAATATTTAAAAATTGTCTTAATTAATAAAATTTTAGCTTATATCAATACATTTAAGCCATTTCATCGTGCTTTAAATGAAAATAATATTTCTTTTGTATTATTTTCACAAAATGTTTTTGTTTTAATTTCCCTTGCTTTTTCTGTTAATAGTACAATTATGTTTAAAAAACTTTCATTAATTTTAAAACAACAAAATATTAGGGAAAATTTTAGTTTCATTAATTTATGCGAATTAGATAATGCTATTAAGTCTTTGCAAATGCATATGCTAGTAAATAAACGTAGTGAAAAAGAATTAAAAATTATTGTAAATGGTTATCAACGAGAGTGTTTAAATTAGTATAGTCTTCTAAATGTTATTTTTAATTAAATAAAATTTTACAAGTTAAAAAATAAAAAGGAGATATAAATAATGAAAAAAATTTTAGTTATCTTAAGTAGTGTTATTTTAACAAGTTCACCTGTTTTTGGCTTGAGTGGATGTGCACCTACCCCTGCTGGACACCGTGATATTGATACAACAAGTGGGGCAGATAATGATAACAATGGGGGAAGTGGTGTTGATTATGAAAAAAATCGAATTATTAAACGATTAACTAGTTTTAGTGAATTGTCACCTCTTGTTGTTGATAGTGATGAATACCAAAATGTTAACAATGATGCTGCTTTCAGCATTTTAGAAAGTAAATTTAAAGAATTTAGTGATGATTTAATGCTAACACAAACAAATTTTACGCTTATTGAAATTGCAGAAGATGGAACTGCTCATTATGGAGAATTAACAGTTGTTGCTGATTATAAAGATAAAGAATTAACTAATCCAAAAACAAAAGATTCAAATTTTTTAATTCCTGTTGCTACTAATAATTTAAAATGAACAAATGATACAGTTCAAAAATTAAATAAAAGTATGATGATGGTTTTAACTAAAATGAATCTTCCCTTTCAAGGCACTACCTTAGCAATTGGCAAGATTTTATCGTTGGTTACAACGTTTCATCTTTTTTATAATTTGCCAAAAGTTATTCCAACTTCATTTAATGCGGATGATGAAAATTGAAAAAAATGAGAAGCCTTTGTTAATAATGAATTAATGAATTTACCACTTGCTGATGAAATGCTTAAAAATGGTGAAATTAATGAAACAATAAAGAAAGATCTTTTGTTAGGTATTACTGTAGAAATAAAAATTAAAGCAAAATATCTTAATATTTTAAATAGTTTAGTACCAGATATTATTCATTTCCGTAATTTTGTTCTTGAGAAACGTAAACAACAAAAATCACAAAATTTGATCTTATTACTATTACAATATTTACTTGAAAAACCACGAGAAATTAACAATGATGGGTTTTTAGATGTTAATAAAAATATTCAAAGTACTAAAAATAAAAAAGAGAACCTTCAATTTAGTACTAATTTAGAACATATTTTACATAATTTGTTAGAAGGATGAAAAAGCAAAAGTGGTGAATGGTCAGCTAATAGAACTCCAATTTCAATTGTAGTAAAAGTTGATTGATGAATATCAACTACAACGATTAATATTAAATATGAAAAAATTCCGGCAAGTTGATGACAATTAACATCTGGGACAGAGGGACTTATTGATATTCTTTCTATTGATAAAATTAAATTATTTAGTAACCAATTATTTAATTACGATTTAACAACTGATTTATCAATAAAAGTAAAACTTACTAAGCGAGATTTTAATTTTTCAATTCCACTTAATGGACAAATTAAAAAACTTATACCATCAATATTAAAAATTAGTGGACATAGTAGTGATGCAATTGCTAATACTGCTGTAGAATTAGTTAGTGGATTAGTTCAAATTGAATATCAGAATGAAAAAGGAGGGGCATGAAAAACAGCTACTGAAATTACTGATTTAGCATCAGCACTAGAAATGCGAATTAATATTAATAATATTAAGTTTAAAGTTAAATCAATTAATGATCCGATGATTTTACTTGAAACAACTAATCCGGATTTACATCTAATCTTTATTCCAGATATTGATTCTAAAATTTTGGGGAAATAGCTATTTTTAAAAAATAAAATAGGAAAAGAATACTTTAATTATTAATTAACAGAAGTATTCTTTTTATTTTAAGAAATTATTGAATTAATTTAATGTAATAACATTTTATTGTTATGATTGCATTTTAAATTATAATCAGTATAATTTAAAAAGATTATAAGTAATAAATGGAGGTCTAAATGATAAAAATTTCTTTAATTTGTTCAGCAGGAATTAGTGCTAATCGAATTTTAGATAAGATTAATGATGTTATTGTTAAAAATAATTATGATATGCAATTTTTTGTGATAACACCAGAGCAATTAGATAATAATTACAATATTATTTTATTAGCTCCTCAAGTAGAATATTTATCAACAAAAGTAGTTGCTATTGCGAAGAATAGCAAAGTTGCTGTGTTACCATCAGAATTATATATTAATAATGATTCTAAAGGGATTATTGATTTTGTTAATACGTTATAAGTTCAAATTTTTTGTTAAAAATTTTTGTTTTATTCAATTTTACGATAATTTTTTTAAATAAGGTATATTTGCCTTATTTTTTATGCTAAAATATACAGGTATTATTTTTAAGAAAGAAAGAGTGGTGATTTCTATGCTTGGACAGCAGGAACAGTCCGGACTGTTTTTACAATTAAGCCGGATTATTAAGGGTATCAATTTTTACAAAAGTAATACATTATTTAATATTGTTTCTGACCATCAAGAAGATAATCACCGCAGTTATTTATAATTGCTAATATTTTTAGTTGTGTTAATTTATCTTATTTTGTTGTGTCATGAAACAAAGTAAGAGAGGAAACAAATCATGTTTGGAAAAGATAGAACAAAAGAAGCTTTATTAAAAAAGCTAAGTTTTAATGATAAAAAATTAAAAGCATGTTCAAAACTTAACCAACCTGAATTATTAAACGAATTTAAAAGTAATCAGTTTGGGATAAAGACAGCTGATGTCGAAGATTTACAAAAAAAATATGGACACAATAAAGTAGATACTACTAAATTTAATTGAGTTCTAAACTTTTTTAAATCATTTTTTGGACCTTTTAATTTAGTACTAATTGCGATTAGTATTTATAATTTTTATGAGTATTTTTCAACTCCTATTGCAGAACGGGGAATTGCTGATATTTTACCAGCAATTATTGTAGCAGTTATGATTTTTGCAAGTGGAACAGTTGTTTATATTCAAACAATAAAAGCACATTTTGTAACGAAAAAATTAATTAATATTGTTAGTAATAAAGCAACAGTGATTCGAGATGGCAAGGGATATACTGACATTAATTACGAAAATATGTTTGAATTAATCAAAAAATCAGAAGATATTGATGTTCGTGATTTAGTACCAGGAGATTTGATTTACTTATCAAGTGGGGATATGGTTCCTGCTGATGTTCGCATTTTAGTTAGTCGTGATTTATTTATTAATCATGCTTCATTAACCGGAGAATCAATGCCAGTTGAGAAACATGCAACAACAGATAAGGTTAATTTATTAGAATTAGAAAACATTTGTTTAATGGGTACAAGTGTTGTTTCAGGTAGTGCAATTGCAATGGTTATTCAAACGGGAGTTAAAACATATTTTTCGTCAATTTCAAGTGTATTGCAAGAAAAACGCCCTTTAACTAATTTTCAAACAGGAGTGCAACGAGTAACATTCCTATTAATTATTTTTGTGTTGATTATGGCACCAATTATTTACTTAATTTACTCAGGAACAAAAAGTGATTGATTAGGAGGAATAACATGAACAGCGGCAGCTATTGTTGGAATTATTCCTGAAATGCTGCCAATGATTGTGACAAGTAATTTAGCACGAGGAGCTCGTAAAATGAGCCGCAGTAAATTAGTATTTAAAAATTTAGGGGCAATTCAAAATTTAGGGGCAATTGATGTTTTATGTACAGATAAAACAGGAACTTTAACAAATGATAAAATTGAGTTAATTAATTATGCTAGTTTCGACAATAAAAAAGAACCAGATTTATTGAAATTATTATACTTAAATAGCTATTTTCAAACTGGAATTAAAAATCCACTAGATTCAGCAATTATTGATTATGTTAAAGAAAGTACACATTATTTTGCTCCTGATAAATATCAAAAAGTTGATGAAATTCCATTTGATTTTGAACGTCGTCGTTTAACAATTATTGTTAAAAATGCAGCAGATACAAAATTAATTTCAAAAGGAGCAATTGAAGAAATTATTAATGTTTCAAATAAAATTTATTATCAAAATAAAATTGTTGACTTAGATGATGAAATGAGAAAACAAATCATTAAGACGGTAACTCGTTTGAATGATCAGGGATACCGCGTGTTAGGAATTGGTTATAAAGTTGTTAATGAAAATCAAAAAGTTTATAACATTAATGATGAAAAAGATTTAATTTTTTATGGTTATGCAACATTTTTAGATATTCCTAAACCATCAGCATCAAAAATGGTTAAAGTATTAGCTACTCGTGGTGTTGAATTAAAAATTTTAACAGGAGATAATGCTGCTGTAACGCGTTCGATTTGTGATCGTGTAGGAATGAAAATTAAAGGAATTATTTCTGGGGAAGAATTAGATAAGTTGACTGACTATGAATTAAAACGTGCGGTTGAAATTAACAATGTTTTTGTTAAATTAAATCCAACGGATAAATCACGAATTATTAGTTTGCTAAAAGCGAATAATCATGTTGTTGGTTTTATGGGTGATGGAATTAATGATGTGCCAGTATTACGACAAAGTGATATTGCAATTTCAGTTAATAATGCAACTGATGTTGCTAAGGAAGCATCAGATATTATTTTATTAGAAAAATCATTAGATGTAATTGAACAAGGAATTGAACAAGGACGTTTAACATTTGGAAATATTTTAAAATATATTAAAATAACAATGGCTTCACAATTTGGGAATGTTTTTACTTTAATTATTGTGGCTTGATGAATTCCATTTACGCCAATGTTGCCAGTTCAAATGTTATTTCAAAATTTAATTTATGATTTTTCACAATTTGTGGTTGTATTTGACCGTGTTGATGAAGATTTCTTATTACAACCACAGCGCTGACGTACAAAAGGTATGTTATCATTTACCTTTGTTAACGGCCCAATTAGTAGTGTTTTTGATGTAATAACCTTTATTATTTTGGGGTATGGTTTTGGTGTCTTTAGTGCATATCATGCTGATCCTACTTCGGCAAATGCCGCTTATCATGTTGCAATTTTTCAATCGGGTTGATTTATTGAAGGATTAATTACTCAAACCGTTGTTATGTTAATGTTTAGAACAAAACAAATTCCATTTATTCAATCAAAACCAACTTGACCAGTTAATGTTGCCACAGAAATTGTTGTATTATTAGGATTCTTAATTCCATATGTATTGAACAATGTCTTTCCAATGACAGCACCACCATTAGTATATATTCCAATCGTCATAGGAGTTATTGGAGCGTATTGTATCACTGCTCAATTATCAAAAGTTGGTTATATTAAAGTGACAAAAAATTGATTATAAAATAATTTTAAAAATAATTAAAAGGAATGTTTATTTATGATAATCATTCCTTTTAATTATTATTTTAATGTGTAAACTGTAAAACGAAACGCGCTAAAACAACTTTTATTAAAGGGTTGTTTTTTTATTTGTAAACCCATAATTATTAATTAATTCAGAGAAAGGACAGCATCTTAATTTCTTAAAATAGAAACTTTTTACACAACTTTCTGATACCCTCTTTAAGTTGTTTACACATTTATTAAATATCTCAGAAATCTTTACAAAGTGTACCTGTTTTTCTCCTAATTTAAGGTGTTGTCCTTTCTCTGTTTCAGTTAATTAATTTGCTAATAAAAAAACTTAATAAAAGAAAGGAGTAAGTAATGAAAATTAATAAGCCACAACAAATTTGCGATATTGATAACTGCTATAAAACAATATCATTCATTACTGAAGAATTTTTATCAAATAAAGTTTTATGAACTTGTGAAAAACATAAATATTTATTGAATAAAGTAAAAGATAAAACACAAAAGCGGTTTTATAAACGCTTAGAAAATTCAAAAATTATCTTTGATTATGAAACTGGTTTGTTAAAACTTTGATTTTATAAAACAACTTAATGCAGTGTGGGACGGTTATTTTAAATAACTAAGTGTTTTTATTCCACATAGGCGGTCTAGCCCAGCGGTAATCAGTCCGGAAATAATAGACGCTTTAACAAGCGATAGTCGTGATAAGTCCAAGGTTAATATCAAACGACAATAAACCATAGAGATAGTGACTTTATAAATAAATTTGCGTATAGCATTAGGCTCTTCAAGGTGCAAGTGAATTTATTTTAAAAACTGAACGTTTTGACCTGAAATGGTGCGGGTGAAGAGAGAGAAAACTCTCTGGCTCCAAAAAGAAAAAACAACTGTCTATTATTAGACTTCTTGCATAACCTATTAAAATAATTGT